>CAUPXG010000026.1:0-12526 GCA_963515155.1 Streptococcus oralis
TGGCTGATGGAGCTCAACCTTCAGATACAGTTCGCAACATCCTTTCAAAAGAAGGCGTATTGAAAAAATTCCACGATTCTAAATTCTCAAAATAAGTTTAAAGTAGGTTGACAGATGGATACGATTGAAAATCTCATTATTGCGATTGTGAAACCTTTGATTTCACAACCTGATGCCTTAACTATCAAGATCGAAGACACACCAGAGTTTTTGGAGTATCACTTGGATCTTGACCAAAGCGATGTCGGTCGTGTTATCGGTCGTAAAGGTCGCACTATCTCAGCGATAAGAACGATTGTCTACTCTGTCCCAACTGAAGACAAAAAAGTAAGAATCGTTATCGATGAAAAATAAAAAAAGCGGGACAGATGTCTCGTTTTTTTGTGGAGGAGAAGATGAAGGATTTAACGTTTAGACAATTACAAGCTTACTTACTCGAACATTACCAGCAATCTCGAACCGAGGAAGGCCTCTTTATCAAGCTAGTGGAGGAAGTCGGAGAGGTAGCAGAGGTCTTGAATGGGCGCTCTGGTCGAAAAGAGGGTGTCCAGGACTCAAATGAGGAACTAGCCAAAGAACTGGCAGATATTATTCACTACACTGTCGCAATTGCGGCCATCAACGATATTGACCTAACCAAAAGCATCTTTGACAAAGATAAGAAGGCTGCCATTAAGTACCAGCATGAACGAGATTTGGAAGAATTTCTGGAGGGAAAATATCTATAGTGTCTTTTTTCTTCAACTTGTGAAAATCCCTAGAACGTGATAAAATAAAGGATAAGGGTTTTTAATAAATCATTGTTATAGAATGAGTGGATTTCTTTATGAAACGATTTGAAGTAACTACAAAAATTGGCAGCCTCTCTGTTACTTATAAAAAGCAAAAGAAAGTGCTTGTTTGTTTAAATGGCGCAGGTTTGCTACCAAGTTATGAAAATTTTTCACTTATACTTGAAAAACTTCCTCCCACAATTGGTTATTTGACAATTGATTTTCCAAACACAGGTAGGAGTCCGATTCATGACCAATCTGGAAAAAATCTGGACAATCTTGTAGACGCGGTTTATGAAGTACTTGAAGAATTGGCGATTTATGAATATATACTTTGTGCACATAGTTTGAGTGGAATTTTAGCTTGCAAATTGATGAACAAATCAATTAAGTGTCAGGCTTTAGTAGCAATTGAACCAACAACTAAAAAAGTAATGTTTTCTGATTTTTCAGAAAATCCTTATCCAGAAATGGAAGAGCAAATGAGACTGATTGAAGAGTGTGGCCCCGAAGTCTATTTTAAGAACATAACTCAAGCAGCATTTAGCTCTGAAACTAATGAAGAAATCTGGGATTTAGTGCAAGAAAAAGATTCAGAGTTGGAAAGACAAGTTCCAGAATTTCATATATATTGTGAGATTACTGAGGAAGATTTTAAGAATGTATCTATAGAAGCTCATGTCCCTGTATTTATTTTTTGTCAGGCTTATAGAGAAAAAGAATACAGAGACTCAGAATATTGGACTTCCAATACTAAACTCATTTTAGGAGGGAATCACCATTATTTACAATGGTCTGAATCAGAAAAAATTGCGAATATTATTCGAGAATTGTCAGAATAAGATGGAAAGAAGGAGAGTACAGGAGACAAGATGAACTACTTTAATGTTGGGAAAATCGTTAATACGCAGGCTCTACAAGGTGAGATGCGAGTCTTGTCTGTGACGGATTTTGCTGAGGAACGGTTTAAAAAAGGGGCAGAGCTGGCTTTATTTGATGATAAAGACCAGTTTGTCCAAACAGTGACCATCGCAAGTCACCGTAAGCATAAGAACTTTGACATTATCAAATTCAAAGACATGTACCATATCAATGCGATTGAAAAGTACAAGGGTTATAGTCTCAAGGTCGCCGAGGAAGATTTGAACGATCTAGATGATGGAGAATTCTATTATCACGAGATTATCGGTTTGGATGTTTACGAGGGTGATAACTTGATAGGAACTATCAAGGAAATCCTACAACCGGGAGCCAATGATGTCTGGGTAGTCAAGCGAAAAGGTAAGCGAGATTTGCTTTTACCTTACATTCCACCAGTAGTTCTCAATGTTGATATTCCAAACAAGCGGGTCGAAGTGGAAATCTTAGAAGGACTAGATGATGAAGATTGATATTTTAACCCTCTTTCCTGAGATGTTTTCTCCGCTGGAACACTCGATTGTTGGGAAGGCTCGAGAAAAAGGGCTCTTGGATATCCAGTATCATAATTTCAGAGAATATGCTGAAAAGGCCCGTCATGTTGACGATGAACCTTACGGAGGCGGTCAGGGGATGTTGCTAAGGGCTCAACCCATTTTCGATGCCTTTGATGCTATTGAAAAGAAAAATCCGCGCGTCATTCTCCTCGATCCAGCTGGAAAGCAGTTTGATCAGACTTATGCTGAGGATTTGGCTCAAGAGGAAGAACTAATCTTTATCTGCGGTCATTATGAAGGGTATGACGAGCGCATCAAGACCTTGGTAACTGATGAAATTTCCCTAGGAGACTATGTTTTGACTGGAGGAGAATTGGCGGCCATGACCATGATTGATGCGACCGTGCGCTTGATACCAGAAGTGATTGGTAAGGAGTCTAGTCACCAGGATGATAGCTTTTCTTCAGGTCTTCTCGAATATCCTCAGTATACTCGCCCTTATGACTATCGAGGTATGGTCGTGCCAGATGTGCTCATGAGTGGGCACCATGAAAAGATTCGCCAGTGGCGACTGTATGAGAGTCTAAAGAAAACCTACGAGCGCAGACCTGACCTACTAGATAACTATCAACTAACAGCCGAAGAAGAAAAGATGCTGGCTGCAATCAAAGAAAACAAAGAATAAAGGAGAACCTTATGCAAGTAATCAAACGTAATGGAGAAATTGCTGAATTTGATCCAGATAAAATTTACCAAGCTGTCCTAAAAGCAGCTCAAACAGTTTATGTTTTGACCGATGACTTGCGTCAAAACTTAGCGCAAGTTACAAAAAAAGTCGTTTTGGACTTGGAAGAAGCAAAAGTAGAACGTGCTACTATCAGCATGATCCAATCAATGGTTGAGCACCGCTTACTTGGAGCTGGTTACATCACAATTGCAGAACACTATATCTCTTATCGTTTGCAACGCGATTTGGAGAGAAGTGGTTATGGCGACCATATCGCCGTTCACCTTCATTTTGAACAAATCCGTTAAGAAAAAGAGTGGGATGCAAAGAACATCTCACTCTTTCTTAAATAGACTTTTCTGAGCTTTTTGTACAGTTGAGGGAACGAAACGAAGTCGCTTAATATCACTGATACGAATGATTCGAGTTACGTTTTTTGAAAAATTTTTGACGATAATTTGTTGGCGATTAGCATCGTGTTTGACAATATCACCTGTAAAACTTGTCTCAGCAAGTATGACATGAATAGCCGACTTTTTCTGGATGGCTTGTTCAATCATAGCAGTGAGGGAGTTGTCCTCGATTTGAGGATGATCATCATTCCCATTGAGAAAACCCTGTAGTTTATCTAGAACTAGTTTGAATGTCTGTCTCATAGAATCCTCCCTTCTTATATATCCACATTATATAAAATTTTCCTAAAAACCACAAGATTTTTACGAATAGACTATAGAAAGCATATCACATAAAGGAGTTAAAATGGCAGAATTTACATTTGAAATCGAAGAACACTTGCTCACCTTGTCTGAAAATGACAAAGGATGGACAAAAGAACTAAATCGCGTTAGCTTTAATGGTGCCCCTGCAAAGTTTGACATTCGCGCTTGGAGCCCAGACCATACCAAAATGGGCAAAGGAATCACGCTTTCCAATGAAGAATTTCAGGTAATGGTCGATGCCTTTAAAGGGCAACAATAAAAAGAATCTTGAGTGCAACTCAAGATTCTTTTTTTAGGACACAATATAGTCACACAGAGAAGTTTTAGACAATTGAATAAAAGTCTCTCTATACTCTTCAGGTGGTGTTGGATCATCCTTACGAATCCAGACTTCAATGAAAGAGATTGCCATGGTCGTAATGATATAAGCGATGTCCTCTTTATTAAAATTATATTTCAGTTGGTAATTGACATTCTTTAGTACCCACTCTGAGTATGTTCCACGCAGAAATTCCTTCCAACATGGGTCGACTTGTGTGGTATACAAGGTGTTAACAATTTCCCTTTTTTCGTATATGAGCGGAAGTATATGGTCTGCTAAAAAGCTGATAGGATCTCCATCATTGCTAGGGCAGTACTTATTAAAGACGTTAAAAATGTGCTGATTGGTCTCTTCGTGAATGTATTCGATAATATCTTCAAAGTTGTTAAAATGCTTTTGATAAATCGCTTGTCGTGAAATACCAGCTTCAGCAGCAATTTCAGTCATTGTAAAGGAACTACGCTGAGGATTTTTCTTAGCTAGTGTGATGAGAGCCCCAATGATTAGCTCACGAGTATTCTTTGCCATAGAATTACCTTTCTACTTATAATTATTTACAGTTATTTTTGAATGAAGAAAAATCAGAATGTTCAAGTTAATATAAACAATCAATGAACATTAAATTTTCTGAATCTTTTAGGTAGCTCTATTGTATCATAAATGATTTATAAAATATAGCTCAATCATTGAAAATGCGTTTTCTGAAAAGTATACAATTGCTAAGCATCCAAAATCAATAGAAGCTTATTCGGTTTGAATCAATTAGAATACTTTTCTACTTTGCATATTGTGAATAGCTATAATTTGAAGAATAAAACGATTAATATTCATACTGGTATAAGAATAGTCGAGTATCTAAATAGTGTACAGTTGATTCTTAGAAAGGAAATAGTCCAGAACAATTGTTCTGGACTATTCTTTTATCTTGAAAAATATGGAAGACTTTTCAATCGTTCGAGTAGGGGACGACTAATGAAACTAATGGCAATAATCTTACCAAGATCAGGGAGGATAAAGGGAAGGACGCCAACAGCGAGTGCCTTGTCAAGTGGCATACCAGCAAGGAAGTGGAGGCTGAGAATACCTCCGACAAAGACGAGGGAGTCACCCAAGAGGTTGGCTAGGAAAATGCGAATGTAGCCACTTTTTTGATGGATGAGATAAGATGTAAGTCCAGCATAGACAAGGTCGAACCAAAGATAGCCTGCACTTGGACCGACTAAAACGTGAAATCCAGCTCCTCCCCCTGCAAAAACAGGTAAACCAATGGCACCCAGCAAGAGATAGAGAGCTACAGATAGAACAGCTTCTCTGGGTCTAAAAACAGTAGCAATCAGACCAATCGCAAAGTTTTGCAAAGTGAAAGGTACAGGACCGATAGGGAGACTGATTTGTGCCAATACAGCGATGAGAGCAGCACCGATAGCAGGGATAGCATAGATATGAGCTTTTTTCAAAACTGTTAACCTCTTTTCAAAATTATAGTAACTATTATACTGATTTAGAAACAAAAGTCAACCTATTTTTGAAATCAAGGTAACAATTTTGTAACGGCCGATTTTGCAAGTAAAAAGAGACCTCAAGAGGTCTCTTGCGATAATTAGCGCATGGTCACAAATTCTTCTGAAGCGGTTGGGTGGATAGCTACTGTAGCATCAAAGTCCGCCTTGGTAGCCCCCATCTTGATGGCAACAGCGAATCCTTGAATCATCTCATCCACTCCATAACCAAGTCCGTGTAGGCCAACAACTTTTTCGTCATCACCGGCGGTGATGAGTTTGAAGCGAGACTCTTGACGATGGCTTGTAACGGCAGAGTACATAGATGCAAAGCTTGACTTGTAGACTTTGATGTTATCTTGGCCGTATTCTTTGATAGCTTGATCCTCAGTTAAACCGACTGTTCCGATTGCTGGGTGGGAGAAGACAACAGTAGGGATAGTCGTGTAGTCCATCTTGGCATTTGTTTTCCCGTTGAAGAGGCGTTCAGATAAGGTACGTCCTGCCTTGATGGCTACCGGGGTCAGTTCCTTCTCACCAGTAACATCTCCAAGAGCATAGATGCCATCTACAACTGTATTTTGATATTCATCCACTTGGATAAATCCACGTTGGTTGAGTGTGACGCCAACCTTTTCTAACTCCAGACCGTCTACATTTGGACGGCGACCGGTAGCCCAGATTACTTTGCTGGCAGTGTGACTAGAACCGTCTTCGAAATGAATGGTAATACCTTGCTCCGTTTCTTCGAGCTTGACGGGTACCTTATGTGTGTGCAAAGGTAGATCTGTTTTTTCCATTTCATTGACAAGTCCTTCAACGATGTAACTGTCAAAACCACGCAAGGGACGATCACGACGGACAAACAAATCCGTTTTTACTCCTAGTGCGTGGAGAACACCCGCTAGCTCAACCGCGATATAACCAGCTCCAAGAATCGCAACGGAGTCAGGAAGTTGCTCCCAAGCAAAGACATCGTCTGAGCTACCACCGAGTTCAGCTCCAGGAATAGTTGGGATGCTTGGACGAGCGCCAGTCGCAATCACGATATGCTTGGCACGAATCAATTCACCATTGACGCTAACGGTGTGGGAATCAACAAAATGAGCACGACCTTCAATCAAATCAACACCGTTGCGCTTGAAACTTCCATCATAAGATGAGCGAGCACGGTCGATGTAGGCTTCACGGTTTTGACGAAGTTTTGCGAAATCAAATTGAACATCTGAGCTCGTAAACCCATAGTCAGGGCCGTAGTGGTGGAAGCTTTCAGCGATTTGCGCTCCATACCACATGATTTTCTTAGGAACACAGCCAACATTGACGCAGGTTCCACCTAATTTTTTCTCTTCGATAACAGCTGCTTTAGCACCGTGTTCGCCAGCGCGGTTCATAGTGGCAATGCCGCCGCTTCCTCCACCGATGGCGATGATATCATATTCTCTCATAGAAAACTCCTTATAGCTTTGATAGTCATATTCTATCGTTTTTATTTTTTGAATGCAAAAATCTGCTACGATAAAAAAATTATAAAAACTCTTGCCAAATTCAAAAAGATATTGTATTATATATCTAGCACAATAATCCAATAAACGAATACCGAACGAAATAATGATCCTGAATTGTCATTGTTTCCATCTGAACTGTTATTGTTTGGGCTTGGTGTTTCTGATATAATGGTTTTTGTAAGGCAAAAGAATAAAGGAGCTTGAAAATGAAAAGAAATAAAAAGGCAAAAAAATGGCAATTATACACAGCGATTGGTATTGCCAGTGCTATTGTTATCGGTGCTGCCGGGATTTTGATTTTTAGACAACCTTCCCAGTCAGCAGTCAAGGAGGAAACCTCTCATATCGTTACTGCTAAGGAAGGATCTGTTGCTTCATCGGTTCTCTTGTCAGGTACGGTTACAGCAAAAAATGAACAATACGTTTATTTTGATGCTAGTAAGGGAGATTTAGATGAAATTCTTGTTTCGGTTGGGGACAAGGTCGAAGAAGGGCAAGCGTTGGTCAAATACAGCAGTGCAGATGCTCAAGCTGCATATGATGCAGCAGAACGTGCAGTTGCAAAGGCAAATCGTCATATCGAGGAGTTAAACAAAGCTCGTGAAAATGCATCAGCTGCACCAGCTTCTCCACAGGTTCCAACAGAAGCTGGACTCCCAGAACAGGCGCAAGCAGCGACTTCTTCAGTATCTTCTATTGATTCTCAAATCAGTGATGCCAAGGATAACCGTGCAGATGCTGTGGCTCAGCTCAACAAGGCTCAAGCTCAGCTAGATGCTGCAACTGTCCTCAGTACACTAGAAGGGACTGTAGTTGAAGTTAATCGTAATGTTTCCAAATCGCCAACAGGTAATAGCCAAGTGGTAGTACATGTCGTAAGTAATGAAAACTTGCAGGTCAAAGGGGAGTTGTCTGAATACAACCTTGCTAATCTTTCTGTTGGACAAGAAGTTACCTTTACTTCGAAGGTTTACCAAGATAAGAGCTGGACAGGAAAAATCAGCTATATTTCTGATTATCCTAAAAACAACGGAGAAGCAGCAAATGCAGCCCTTGGAGGAAATACTGGCTCTAAGTACCCTTATACTGTTGATGTGACCAGCGATATCGGAGAGTTGAAACAAGGCTTCTCTGTCAGTGTGGAAGTCAAAAATAAGAGTAAGGCCATCCTTGTTCCTCTGACAAGTGTTGTTACCGAAAATGACAAAAACTATGTCTGGCTCGTTGACGACCAGAAAAAAGCCAAGAAAGTGGAAGTTACTTTGGGGAATGCGGATGCAGACAACCAAGAAATTACTTCAGGTTTGACAGACGGTGCCAAGGTCATCAGTAATCCAACATCTTCCTTGGAAGAAGGAAAAGAGGTGAAGGCTGATGAAGAAACTAATTAGTCTCAAAAATATCTGTAGAAGTTATCGAAATGGTGACCAAGAACTGCAGGTCCTTAAAAATATCAATCTAGAAGTTCATGAAGGTGAGTTTGTTGCCATTATGGGACCATCTGGTTCTGGTAAGTCTACCTTGATGAATACCATCGGAATGTTGGATACACCAACTAGTGGAGAGTACTACCTTGAAGGACAAGAAGTTGCAGGTCTTGGAGAGAAACAACTGGCCAAGGTCCGCAATCAGCAAATCGGCTTTGTCTTTCAGCAGTTCTTTCTCTTGTCCAAGCTTAATGCTCTTCAAAACGTCGAATTGCCCTTGATTTACGCGGGTGTTTCGGCTTCAAAACGTCGGAAATTGGCTGAGGAGTTTCTGGAAAAGGTTGAGCTGACGGAGCGCAGTCATCATTTGCCGTCTGAGTTATCAGGTGGTCAAAAGCAACGTGTAGCGATTGCGCGTGCCTTGGTAAATAATCCCTCTATCATCCTAGCGGACGAACCTACAGGAGCCTTAGATACCAAGACAGGAAATCAAATCATGCAGCTGTTGGTGGAGCTAAACAAGGAAGGGAAGACCATTATCATGGTCACGCACGAGCCTGAGATTGCTGCCTATGCCAAACGCCAAATTGTCATTCGTGATGGGGTCATCTCGTCTGACAGTGCTCAGGTAGAAAAGGAGGAAAACTAAGATGCAGAATCTGAAATTTGCCTTTTCATCCATCATGGCCCACAAGATGCGTTCCTTCCTGACTATGATTGGGATTATCATCGGAGTTTCGTCTGTCGTTGTCATCATGGCTCTGGGAGACTCCATGTCTCGTCAGGTCAATAAAAATATGACCAAATCACAGAAGGATATCCATGTCTTTTTCTCTCCTATTAAAAGCAAGGACGGTTCCTTCACGCAGAAACAATCCGCTTTGACAGTCAGCGGGAAAGAAGAGGATGTTCATGTTGAACCACCAAAACCACTAGAATCCTGGGTCAAGGAAGCTGCTAAACTTAAAGGAGTAGACAGTTACTATGTCACCAACTCGACCAACGTTACCCTATCTTATAAGGATAAGAAGGTTGAACGAGCGACTCTGACAGGCGGAAATAGCACCTACATGAACGCAGTTGAAAATGAAATCGTTGCGGGTAGAAGTCTGAGACCGCAAGACTACAAGGAATTTGCCAGTGTGATTTTGTTGGATGAAGAACTAGCCAAGAGTTTGTTTGATAGTCCAGAAGCTGCGGTTAATCAAGTCATCTCTGTCAATGAATTTAGTTACCGTGTGATTGGCGTTTATACTAGCAATGAAGCTAAAACTGCTAAAGCCTTTGGGATTGGTGGTCTTCCAATTACGACCAATATCTCTCTCGCAGCCAATTTTAATACTGATGAAATCTCGAACATCGTCTTTCGTGTCAATGATACTAGTCTAACGCAGACCTTGGGTCCAGAGTTGGCTCGAAAACTGACTGAGATTGCAGGTCTTCAACAAGGGGAGTACCAAGTTGCAGACGCAACTGCCGCCTTCCAAGAAGTACAACAACTATTTGGTTTTATGACCACTGTTATCAGTGCCATCGCAGGAATCTCTCTCTTTGTCGGGGGAACTGGTGTTATGAATATCATGCTAGTTTCGGTTACAGAACGCACGCGTGAGATTGGTCTACGTAAGGCGCTTGGAGCTACACGGGCTAATATCTTGGTACAGTTTTTGATTGAGTCTATGATCTTGACCTTGCTAGGTGGTGTCATCGGTCTTGGGATTGCTGCTGGAATGACCATGTTAGCTGGAGTACTGCTTCAAAACATGATTGCAGGTATTGAAGTTGGGGTTTCCCTCCCAATCGCTCTCTTTAGCTTGGCTGTGTCAGCCAGTGTTGGGATGGTTTTCGGAGTCTTGCCAGCCAATAAAGCGTCTAAGCTTGATCCGATTGAAGCCCTTCGTTATGAATAAGATATAGAACAGAAAAAAACAAGATGGACATTTGTCTGTCTTGTTTTTGTATGGATTTTCCTATCGAAAATCACTAAAAATATGATATAATGAAGTGTTAGAAAAACAGGTTTCATTTGCCTGGAAAGGAAAAATTATGTCTGAAAAGAATTTTTATATTACAACACCGATTTACTATCCATCTGGTAAACTTCATATCGGTTCTGCCTACACAACCATCGCTTGTGATGTCCTAGCTCGCTACAAACGCCTCATGGGCTACGATGTCTTTTATCTGACAGGTCTTGATGAGCATGGTCAAAAGATCCAACAAAAAGCGGAAGAAGCTGGCATCACACCACAAGCCTATGTTGATGGCATGGCAGTTGGCGTCAAAGAACTCTGGAAATTACTCGATATCTCATATGATAAATTTATCCGTACAACTGATGATTACCATGAAAAAGTTGTAGCTCAGGTCTTTGAACGCTTGCTTGCTCAAGATGATATCTACTTGGGCGAATATTCTGGTTGGTATTCAGTATCAGATGAGGAATTCTTTACAGAAAGCCAGCTTGCGGAAGTTTTCCGTGATGAAGCTGGAAATGTGACGGGCGGTATCGCTCCATCAGGTCACGAAGTGGAATGGGTTTCTGAAGAATCTTACTTCCTTCGCCTCAGCAAATACCAAGATCGTTTGGTAGAATTTTTCAAATCTCACCCTGATTTCATCACTCCAGATGGTCGTCTCAATGAAATGTTGCGTAACTTCATCGAGCCAGGTTTGGAAGACTTAGCAGTTTCTCGTACAACCTTTACCTGGGGTGTTCCAGTCCCATCAAATCCCAAACACGTTGTCTACGTTTGGATTGATGCCCTTCTTAACTATGCGACTGCTCTTGATTACGGTCAAGACGATCATGCTAACTATGATAAATTCTGGAATGGAACGGTCTTCCACATGGTTGGAAAAGATATTCTTCGTTTCCACTCCATCTACTGGCCAATCCTTCTCATGATGTTGGATATGAAATTGCCTGACCGCTTGATTGCCCACGGTTGGTTCGTCATGAAAGACGGCAAGATGTCTAAGTCTAAAGGGAATGTCGTTTACCCTGAAATGCTAGTAGAACGTTATGGACTGGATCCACTTCGTTACTACCTCATGCGTAGCCTTCCAGTCGGTTCAGATGGAACCTTCACTCCAGAAGACTACGTCGGCCGTATCAACTATGAATTAGCAAATGACCTTGGAAACCTCCTTAACCGAACAGTTTCCATGATTAACAAGTACTTTGATGGACAAATTCCTGCCTATGTAGAGGGTGTGACTGAATTTGATAATGCTCTTGCTCAAGTAGCAGAGCAATCTATCTCTGACTACCATATACACATGGAAGCAGTTGACTACCCACGTGCCCTTGAAGCAGTCTGGACTCTTATCTCACGTACCAACAAATACATCGATGAGACAGCCCCATGGGTCTTGGCTAAGGATGAAGAGCACCGTGACCAATTGGCAAGTGTCATGAGCCACTTGGCAGCCAGCCTTCGTGTCGTAGCTCACATGATTGAGCCATTTATGATGGGAACTAGTCGCGCTGTATTGGCACAACTTGGTCTAGCAGAAGTTTCTAGCCTAGAAAACTTGAGCTTGGCAGATTTCCCTGCAGATGTGACTGTTGTTGCCAAAGGAACACCAATCTTCCCACGCCTCGACATGGAAGAAGAGATTGCCTATATCAAAGAGCAAATGGAAAGCAACAAACCAGCTGTCGAAAAAGAATGGAATCCAGATGAAGTTGAACTCAAACTCAACAAGGATGAAATCAAGTTTGAAGACTTTGATAAGGTCGAGATCCGTGTCGCAGAAGTCAAAGAAGTTTCTAAAGTGGAAGGTTCTGACAAGTTGCTCCAATTCCGCCTCGATGCAGGTGATGGCGAAGACCGTCAAATCCTATCAGGAATTGCCAAATACTATCCAAACGAACAAGAATTGGTCGGCAAGAAGGTCCAAATCGTTGCCAACCTCAAACCACGCAAGATGATGAAAAAATATGTCAGCCAAGGAATGATCCTCTCAGCTGAACATGAAGGCAAGTTAACCCTTCTCACAGTTGATCCAGCTGTACCAAACGGAAGTGTGATTGGCTAATAGCAAAAAACCAACGTTAGGCACGTTGGTTTTTCTTGTTATGTGACTATTAGTCCGTCTCGCTCCGTAAGGTGCGAGACAAATAAACCACC
>CAUPXG010000027.1:0-10086 GCA_963515155.1 Streptococcus oralis
TAGGATTTTTAAAATAGTATAACCTAGCGCTATCATACTACAAAAAACCAGCTACTTCCCTGATTAAAAATAGGGAACTATATACCAGTTTACACTAGACACAAGATATAGTATTTTCGAGAATATCAAAAAAGGCGACTTCCAAACGGAAATCGTCTTTTAATAATGTCTAAATTCTTCATAATGTTCACTCATATATTCTGCCAACCATTCCATACCATAGGCTATCTCAAATACTTCCAATATCAATGAAAGGTCTGGTTGAAAACCATATTCTTTGAGTTTATTGATAATATCTTTTATAGAACGAATTTTCACTAGTTTAATAATTTCCCCAGAATCCTGCCTATCTCTATCTCGTCCGCTGTCTAGTTTCATTCCGAGAATGTAAGATAATGGTGGTACAAAAACAGTCAAATTTGAATAGCTAAATGCCTTCTCACAGATAGACAGTGGCGGTATTTTATTCATATTTGCAACATTGTTGTTCAGCCATAACTCATCAGGCTCATTCACATCAAAATCATCGCCAACTTTCTCAATAATGCTTCTGATTTTAACATCTTCTTGATAAAAAGCATCAACATCTTGTGTTCCTCGAAGGTTGTAGTATTCGAGGACAAAGCCACCAACACAGATAATTTCTAGGTCAATATTTTCCTTAGCTAATTCTGTATTGAGAGCCTCAAATAAAACTTTCTTATCCATAGTTACCCTCTCTAAAGAGTTTCAAAATATCTTTTGGCTGACTTTTACGGTTCGCCTGCAAAACGTGTTCTCTTGTGTGTGTGCCTTCTGTTAAAGCATCTTGAAGGGTTATTTTTTGGAAAGGTGTTAAGGTAGGATTTTTCAACAATTGCTCTACATCATCAGTAGTTAGTTTAGTCTCCTCATCTTTAATGACCTTATAAAGATAGCGAAACCACAAATCACCGTCACTTCCAGCATGTTCACTAGCTCTCACCATGTAATCGTACCATGTTGTCATTATTATTCCCCCTCATCTTTTCTAGGGTTATAGTGCATTGCTATCCAAAGTTTTTTGTCAAAATCAGATAACTCTTTTTTCTTCTGATAAATGCAATCGTTCAAATTAGGAAATTTGAGACTGTATTTTTTCTCAAAAAAGTTCTGAAACTCCTCTTTACTTTCTGCAATATCAACCAAGGCTTCTAACTCTGCCATTTGTTTGGCAATAGCCTTTCTGTCAATTTTCTTTTGACTATCTCCAAGTACGTCATAAACACAACGTTTTGTCAGTTGAGTATAAAAAGAGCGATGTTCAGTAACAAAATCAAAGGAATAGGTCTTATCCCAGAGTTTGGTGTATTTATTGTAAAAACCATCTGAAAGGCTGACCTGATAACCAATCAGCTTACTATCAACTCTACGAGCGATAGACCTTTCCAATTCAAAATGTAGGTCATGTAATGTATTAGTAGCCATAAATCAGCTCCCTGTATTTAGTTCGGACACATGCATTTGAAATCAGGAGATTAAAACGCTCACTATCCGAATAGTTACGAGTATTATAACGAAAAACAAATTCATCTACATAGTCTTGAAGATATTTCTTAGACCACGAATGGTAAATTCCTAATACTCCACGTTTCAATCCAGCCCAAAAGCCTTCAATCGTGTTGGCATAAACATTACCTTGCACATACTCGCTAGTTCCATGATTAACAAAGTCATGATTATACATCTTAGCTACTTTATTATAACCCAGCCATTCATCTGTGTAAAGTTGAGCTGTTTCCTTTACGTATTTGACAATCTGTTCAGTCAATGTTTTCGTCTTTGTATCTGGTACATGATGAGCATTAACTTTACCCTGACGTTGTACCATGCCTACTACAGCAGATTTGTCTTTCAATGAACGCCCTTGAGCATTTTTGACTTTTTTGGAGTTATGACGATTCTTATTTTTACCACCTATGTAGGTTTCATCAACTTCCACAACGTCATCAAGACTATTGTTGTTTTCAGAACTAAAACACTTACGGATACGTTCCAGCATAAACCAAGCTGTTTTTTGCGTAACACCAATATCTTTTGATAATTGCACAGATGAGATTCCTTTTTTGTGAGAAGTCACAAGCCAAATTGCCATAAACCATTTACGAAGTTCAATTTTAGTATTGTCAAAAAGAGTACCAGTCTTGACATTGAAGTATTTTCCAGTATTTTTACAGCGGTATTTGTTACCTTTGCATTTGTAGACCTTTGAAGTAGCATCAAAAGGGCTGATAATCACATCGCCCCAAATCATATTTTCTAAATGGTCAATACATGACTGTTCGTCTGGAAAAGCAGATTGTAAATCAAATAATGACTTAAACTCAAACTTCATAACTGATACTCCTTACTTCTTGATTATATTATATCGAAAACAAGAATATTTGTCAATAAAAATGTAAATTTCTACTATGCAAGGTTCCAAAATTTTGATATAATAGAAGTATCAAAAATAAAGGAAATTAAGTATTATGAACGCAATCACAGCTCACAGCTCACAGCTCACAGCTCACAGCTCACAGCTCACAGCTCACAGCTCACACTGATTATGTAATCGGGCGTGTTTTTTGTCAAGCATTAAAACAGGCTTTTTCACATTTTTGTGAGAAGGCTTTTTATGTTGAGTTTTCTGAGTTGTTTTTAGAGAGAAATGGGGAGCCACAATATGCCTAACCATTTCTCAAACGAAGTTGATGGACAACTCAAGTTTTATCAAGATTATCTACCTCTTGTTGATAAAACTTTGAAAACAGATGATATTTTAACGGATTATACAGATGGTATTGTAAATGGAAATCTGATTGAATTTAAAGTTGTTATCAATGATATTAACACTGTTCTATTCCAAGCCATCAAATATCTATCCGCTCGGAGAATCAAAGGAAAAGAAATTCCCAAAAACATTCTGCTTGTGTCGCTAACGAATGAAAAAATCTACGTTTTTGATAGTCAGGAATATTTAACACATATCGAAAAAGTATATTTTGGTGGTGCAAGTGTAAAAACCTCTGGTTTTTCTTCTGATGCTCCTCTTGAAGTTTTAGAATACGGTCAAAGTCAACTAGACGAAAGTCGTCTTATTACTTTACTACGTTCAAAGCAATATACAAAAATTAACATTGACGAAAACTGTATTGTTGGTTGGGCAGAACGTTTTTATCGTGAAAACAAAGGAGCTAAAAAGTCTGATTTTATCGGTGATCATACTGGTAAAGTTAAAATTATTGGTGAAATTCGGAAACCTGAGAAACTAAAAGAGTTTATCAATCCTTATATCGGTGAAACTAATGTTCAATTTCAATATTTGATGGATAAACTCAATGATACTTTGCAAAAGAAAAATTTAGGAGCTTTCTACACTCCTGAACCTTATGTTCAAAAGTCATTGGAGCTAGTCCGACAAGCTATTAAACGTGTTCCAGAAGGAAATGATTATATTATTTTGGATAGATGTGCCGGAACTGGAAACCTTGAGAAATTGATGAGCGACGAGGAACTAAGTCACTGTGTTCTTTCAACTATAGAATATTATGAATACAAAGTTCTGCTGGAATTGCTTGGAGATAAAGTCCGTCATATCATTCCACCAACTGAAAAAGAAGATACTTTTAATATGGGGCTAGTCCGAGGAGCGGATGCTCTTAGCGAGGAATATATCAATAATGAAATTATTCAACGCTATATCAACGACCCAAAAGTAACAATTATTTTGTATGAAAACCCACCCTACGCAGATACACGCAGTATAGAACATCAAAAAGCAAAAAAGACTTCATCATCATCTCAATGGAAACAAAGTTATTTAATGAAACAGATGAAACAAGAAATCAAGGGAATGGGTGTAAATGAGATGGGAAATATCTTTATTTGGAGTGGTTTCAAATATTATCTTCGTCAGCCTACTGATAGTTACATTATTTATAGCCCAATCAAATATTGGAAAGAAATTCATCTCATTGATAAAAAGTTTGAAAGAGGATTTGCTTTCAACCGAAGACATTTTCACACTAAAATTGATGCGTTAGTTTCTTGTATTCTTTGGTCAAATGTAGATGAAAAATTAGATAATATTACCCTTGAAGCATTCAATATAGTCAATAACGAAATCTTACAAGAAGAAGATTTAACCATCAATCGTATTTATACGAAATATAGTAATGTGTATTACGACAAACGGAAATTTAGTGACGATAAATTATCTGATTTTGTATTGGGGTTAAATGGAGCAAAATTAGTAGGCACGAATAAAATTACTTCTCAGACAATTATAAATAACAATCTAATTGGCTATTTGCGAGCTTCTGGAGTGAATTTTGACAATCCTGACTTGGCTTCTTCTCTACTAGTTGCTAGTCTATATAATGGTGCAGGGTATTTCCCATTAAGAAAAGACAATTTCATAGAAAAGCTCCCAATGTTTGCCGCCAGTCGCTACATTACTTATAATCGTCACTGGACACAGCGTGCTAATATTATGAAATCTGCTGATGGAGCTGAACGTTTTAATAAAGCTGTATCAAGTAACAAGATTGAACAAGACTTATTGAAAATTCTGCTCTTCACAACACTTGAAACGCAAAATCACATGAGAAGTTTATATGGTTCTGATGGACGATTCTACCGCAATGAGTTGTCACTGGATAACTCTAATGGAGATACGCTAGCAACAGTCAACTTAGCAAAATTGAAACAAGGTTCTAAAGAGACTGCTTTATTTGAACAATGGGAAAAAGTCCTAACAGAAGCTAAGAAAACGGAAAATTATAATTCTAAATTGACGTATTCAGTTTATCAGATTATTGATGAACTTAACACATCTGAAAAAGATGAAAATGATAAAACAATCTATAACTATCCCGAATTAAATGGACACTTGAATACATTGAAAACAATGATAAAAGAATATTATAATTCTGAAATTGTGCCATTCTTATTTGAGTATGAATTTTTGAAATAAGCATGAAAAAGACGACTTCCGCTTGGAAGACGCCTTTTTGATATTCTCGTAAGCACTATATATTGTGTTTAGTGTAAACTGATATATAGTTCCCTAAAAATAAATATGGCATCTCGCATCATAGAAAAACTGAAATAGGAAATCTTGACTGTTTCTTCTATAGTTGTTTATCTATAAAGGAGAACTTAACAACAACTTTCTAAGTATATTATAGGATAATATTTAGTAGGGAGCAAGAAATTATCGGCTACAACAAAAAATCCCTCCCGAAAATCGGGAGGGAAAGTGCTTTATTTAAGAACAATATTTTCTTCAGTTTCAAATCCACCTGGCAGTTCTGTCACTTCGTCGATAATTTCAACTTCATTAACAGCCTGAGGCTCCAAATTGCGATAGCGGGCCATACCAGTACCAGCTGGGATAATCTTACCGATGATAACATTTTCCTTGAGTCCAAGCAGATGGTCTTTCTTACCACGGATAGCAGCATCTGTCAGGACACGAGTTGTTTCCTGGAAGGAAGCTGCAGACAAGAAGCTGTTTGTCTCAAGGGAAGCCTTGGTGATTCCCATGAGGACTGGACGAGCTGTCGCAGGTACACCACCTGAGATAACCACATCACGGTTAGCATCTGTAAAGTCTGTGATATCCATGAGAGTTCCCATGAGAAGATCTGTATCACCTGGATCCATGACGCGCACCTTGCGAATCATCTGACGAACCATTACTTCGATGTGTTTGTCGCCGATTTCTACCCCTTGGCTGCGGTAAACTTTTTGTACTTCGGCAAGCAGGTAAGTTTCAACAGACAAGACATCGCGGACAGCCAGCAAGTGCTTAGGTTGGATAGAACCTTCAGTCAAGGCAGCACCACGAGAAACTTGGTCGCCAACTTCTACCTTCATGCGGGCTGTAAATGGTACCACATATTCACCTTCGCCAGTTTGGCCTTTAACAAAGACCTTCTTGGTACGAGTAGATGCATCTTCTTCGATAGCAGTAACTTCACCCTTGACTTCAGTGATGACCGCTTCCCCTTTCGGATTGCGGGCTTCAAAGATTTCTTGGACACGAGGAAGACCTTGTGTGATATCGGTATTAGAGGCAACACCACCCGTGTGGAAGGTACGCATGGTCAGCTGTGTACCAGGTTCCCCGATAGATTGAGCAGCGATGGTTCCGACTGCTTCACCGACTTCAACCGCATCACCAGTTGCCAAGTTGATACCGTAACAATGACGGCAGACACCGTGGCGGGTGTTACATGTGAAGACGGAGCGGATTGTCACTTCTTCAACACCAGCATTAACGATTTCACGTGCCTTGTCTTCGGTGATCAATTCATTTGGACCAATAATGACAGCACCAGTTTCTGGATGTTTAACTGTTTTCTTAGTGTAACGACCATTGAGACGCTCTTCCAGAGACTCGATCATTTCCTTGCCTTCTGTGATAGAAGTGATGAGCAAGCCGCGATCTGTACCACAGTCGTCTTCACGGATAATCACATCTTGGGCAACGTCAACCAGACGACGAGTCAGGTAACCTGAATCGGCAGTCTTAAGGGCCGTATCGGTCATACCCTTACGAGCACCGTGGGTTGAGAAGAACATTTCCAGAACAGACAGACCTTCGCGGAAGTTTGAAAGGATTGGCAATTCCATGATACGTCCGTTCGGAGCGGCCATCAGACCACGCATACCGGCAAGCTGTGAGAAGTTTGAGATGTTACCACGCGCTCCAGAGTCCATCATCATAACGATAGGGTTCTTCGGATCTTGGTTGGCAACCAGACGTTTTTCCAATTTCTCACGAGCTGCCCGCCACTCAGCAGTAACTGCATTGTAGCGTTCGTCATCAGTAATCATACCGCGGCGGAATTGTTTAGTAATTTGTTCAACACGCTTGTGGGATTCTTCAATAATCTCAGCCTTGTCTTCGACAACTGGGATATCAGCGATACCCACTGTCAGACCAGCCAAAGTAGAATGATGATAACCCAAGTTCTTCAAGCGGTCAAGAAGAGCAGATGTTTCTGTTGTACGGAAGCGTTTGAAGATTTCTGCGATGATGTTACCAAGATTTTTCTTCTTAAACGGAACATTGATCTCAAGCTGTTCAATGACTTCCTTGATATCTTGTCCTGACTCCAAGAAGTACTTAGCTGGCACACCTTCTGTCAAGTTAGCATTGGTTGGCTCTTGCAGATAAGGCAATTCCTCAGGCATAATCGCGTTAAAGAGAATTTTACCGACAGTAGTAATTAAAATCTTATGCTTCTGGTCTTCTGTCCAAGGCTTATTAAGACTGTCTGTTGCGATACCAACACGAGTATGCAAGTGAACATAACCGTTGCGGAGGGCCATAACCGCCTCGTCCATATCCTTGAAAATCATACCTTCGCCTTCGCGGCCAGCCTCTTCCATGGTCAGGTAGTAGTTACCCAAGACCATATCCTGAGATGGTGTTACAACTGGCTTACCATCTTTCGGATTCAAGATGTGCTCAGCAGCCAGCATGAGGATACGAGCTTCAGCTTGCGCTTCCTCTGACAATGGTACGTGGATGGCCATTTGGTCACCATCAAAGTCGGCATTGTAGGCTTCACAGACCAGCGGATGCAAACGAAGAGCTTTACCGTCAATCAGCACTGGCTCGAAGGCCTGAATTCCCAAACGGTGAAGGGTCGGTGCGCGGTTAAGAAGCACTGGGTGTTCCTTGATCACTTCTTCCAGAATATCCCAGATACGCTCATCTCCACGCTCTACCAAGCGTTTGGCAGCTTTAACGTTCTGCACGATATCGCGAGCAACGATTTCCCGCATGACAAACGGCTTGAAGAGCTCAATCGCCATTTCACGCGGCACACCACATTGATACATTTTCAATGTAGGACCAACAGCGATAACGGAACGTCCTGAGAAGTCAACCCGTTTACCCAGCAAGTTTTGACGGAAACGACCTTGTTTCCCTTTGAGCATGTGGCTCAATGATTTAAGTGGACGGCTACCTGGTCCTGTGATTGGACGGCCGCGGCGACCGTTATCAATCAAAGCATCAACCGCTTCCTGAAGCATCCGCTTCTCATTTTGAACGATGATACCAGGTGCATTCAACTCAAGCAAACGAGCCAAACGGTTGTTCCGGTTGATAACACGGCGATAGAGATCATTGAGGTCAGATGCCGCAAAACGACCACCATCCAGCTGAACCATCGGACGCAAATCTGGCGGAATAACCGGCAGGATATTGAGGACCATCCATTCAGGCTTATTGCCAGACTTGTAGAAGGCATCCAATACATCCAAACGACGGACAGCCTTGATCCGTTTTTGACCTGAAGCAGTTTTCAATTCTTCTTTTAGGACAGCAATCTCAGCTTCCAAGTCCACTTGTTTCAAGAGGTCTTGAATAGCTTCTGCTCCCATTTTGGCTACAAATGAGCCTGCGCCGTACTCGCGTAAACGCTCACGGTACTCACGTTCCGTCATGATGGACTTGTGCTCTAGCGGTGTATCCTTAGGGTCAATCACCACATAAGCCGCAAAATAAATGACTTCTTCCAAGGCACGTGGGCTCATATCCAAAGTGAGCCCCATGCGGCTTGGAATTCCTTTAAAGTACCAAATATGTGAAACAGGTGCCTTCAATTCAATGTGGCCCATACGCTCACGGCGAACCTTGGCGCGGGTTACTTCAACACCACAGCGGTCACAGACGATTCCTTTGTAACGAATCCGTTTGTACTTACCACAGGCACATTCCCAGTCCTTAGTTGGACCGAAGATCACTTCGTCAAAAAGGCCTTCGCGTTCTGGTTTCAGGGTTCGGTAATTGATTGTTTCAGGTTTCTTCACTTCCCCATAAGACCATGAACGGACCTTATTTGGAGAAGCTAGGGTGATTTGCATACTTTTAAAACGATTTACATCAACCACTATTTCTTACCTTTCTTCATTTTCTAATCAGTGTGTATTCTTATTCTTTTCCTTCAGCCTCAAAAGCTGCTTTCGCTTCTTGAGCTGCTTTTTCACGCGCTTTTTCAAGATCATCAACGTGAATCACATCATCATCTTCACCTTCGTCTAGGTCACGCAATTCTACTTCATTGTCATCTTCATCGAGAACGCGCATGTCCAGACCAAGAGATTGCAATTCTTTGACAAGAACGCGGAAGGATTCTGGCACACCTGGTTTTGGAATTGGTTTTCCTTTGGTAATAGCTTCATAAGCCTTCAAACGTCCGTTGACATCATCTGACTTATAAGTCAGGATTTCTTGCAGAACGTTAGAAGCACCGTAAGCTTCCAAGGCCCAAACTTCCATCTCACCAAAACGTTGTCCACCAAACTGAGCTTTACCTCCGAGCGGCTGTTGGGTAACCATTGAGTAAGGACCTACTGAGCGGGCATGGAGTTTATCATCTACCATGTGGTGGAGCTTAATCATGTACATGACACCGACAGATACACGGTTGTCAAATGGCTCACCGGTACGTCCGTCATAAAGAATAGTCTTGGCATCGCTGTCCATACCAGCTTCACGGACTGTATCCCAGAGGTCTTCTGAGCTTGCCCCATCAAAGACTGGTGTCGCAATATGGATGCCCAAGTTACGTGCTGCCATACCAAGGTGAAGCTCCATAACCTGACCGATGTTCATACGAGATGGTACCCCGAGTGGGTTCAACATGATATCAACTGGTGTTCCATCTGGCAAGTAAGGCATGTCTTCCACAGGAACGATACGGGATACAACCCCTTTGTTTCCGTGACGACCGGCCATCTTATCTCCGACCTTGATCTTACGTTTTTGAGCGATGTAGACGCGAACCAGCATATTAACGCCAGATTGCAGTTCATCACCATTAGCACGGGTAAAGATCTTCACGTCACGAACCACTCCGTCGGCACCGTGTGGCACACGCAGAGAGGTATCGCGGACTTCACGAGACTTGTCACCAAAGATGGCATGAAGCAGGCGTTCTTCAGCAGAAAGGTCTTTTTCACCCTTAGGGGTAACTTTACCTACTAGGATATCACCTTCCTTGACTTCTGCCCCAATGCGGATAATCCCCATTTCGTCCAGATTGCGTAGGGCATCTTCCCCTA
>CAUPXG010000028.1:0-9266 GCA_963515155.1 Streptococcus oralis
ACCTCCTTCTACACTATTTTCCCTTAAATTCCGCAAAGGTCTGTAAGATTTTAGCTGCCACTGCTGGAGAAGGTTCTCCTTTTAGCTCTAACGTGTCATCTGCATATGGAGTAAGGCCAGCAAAGTCTCCTATCTGGACTGAATAAAGAGACGTTTTAAACAATTCAATATCGTTTTGGTCATTTCCAAAGGCGATGAAGTTCTCCCCACATAACTTTTCAACAGTTGTCGCCTTATGAGTATCCAAGGGATTAACATAAAGGCACTTTTCATGCGCATGATAGGAGAGATGAGCCTGTCCTAGTCTTTCTAGCTGACCAAGCAGATCATCAAGCAAATCCTCATGGTCACCCATATAAACGACTACCTTAATCGGAGTACCTAAGTCCTTGAGTTTCTGATGACGAGCCACCTTTAGGGGATCCACACTAGAGATAAATGGAATTTTTTCCACAATCTGACCACTGTAGTCAAAGCAATCATCTGCAAAGAAAGGGAGATTATAGGTCTGGCAATAATCCACTAGCGCCTGATAAACTCTAGTATCGAGATTCCTTTCGAAGATAGCCTTCCCCAGATAATAGGCTACGCCACCATTCAAACCTATAACCAAACGCTGACTGAGTTCAGAACCTAATAAACCCAAACAATCCCGATAAGAGCGAGCTGAAGCAAATACTATCTCATGCCCATAATCTTCAGCCTTTAAAAGAACCTGCTTAATCTCCTCATCAATGGTCATATAGTCAAAAGACAGCGTCCCATCCAGATCAAATACGAATTTCATCTTCCTAGTCCTCGTTCAGTGTTCGAAGCGCTGCCTGATAGGTTTGCTCCATTAGCATAGTAATCGTCATAGGACCAACTCCACCAGGTACAGGTGTGATGTGACTAGCAAGTGGTGCAACCGCATCATAATCAACATCTCCACAAAGCTTGCCATTTTCATCTCGGTTCATCCCAACGTCAATGACAACCGCTCCCGGTTTGACAAAGTCAGCAGTCACAAACTTAGCGCGACCGATTGCAACCACAAGAATATCTGCCTTAGCAGCCACCTTGGCAAGATGATGGGTGCGTGAGTGAGTCAAAGTCACAGTCGCATTCTTGGCTAAAAGAAGCTGAGCCATTGGTTTCCCAACGATATTTGAACGACCGATAACAACCGCATTTTTACCTTCTAGATCAATCCCATATTCATGAAACATCTCCATAATTCCTGCAGGTGTTGAAGGAATCATAACTGGATGACCAGACCAGAGGCGACCCATGTTTAGGGGATGGAAACCATCCACGTCTTTTTCAGGGTCAATGGCTAATAAAACTGCCTCTTCGTCAATATGTTTTGGCAAAGGTAATTGAACCAAAATCCCATGCCAAGCTGGATCTTGATTGTATTTGGCAATCAAGTCTAACAATTCCGCTTGGGTAATAGTCTCTGGAACTCGCTTTACTTCACTACGGAAGCCAGCAGCAAGAGCTGAACGTTCCTTGTTGCGAACGTAGACTTGACTAGCAGGATTGTCCCCCACCAAAATCACCACCAAGCCTGGAACTAAACCTGTTTCTTCTTTTAGTTTAGCCGTCTTCTCAGCCAACTGTCCTTGTAACTTAGCTGCAAGAGCCTTCCCATCAATAATCTGTGCCATATCTCTTCTCTTTTCTATCAAATATCCTCTATTATATCAAAAAATAACTCGCCATTCTAACACTTCTTGCCTAATGGACCCTATAGTCTGAAACTATAAGAAAAAGCCCTTGTCGAGCTTTTATGCCTATTTATACTAGGTGAATCTGTCATGCTTTCTTTTTGACTTTTGGAGCCGGTAAGACTTCATACATCTCCTTGATTAATCTCATTAGAAATGATTTATCTTCAATGTCTTCTATCAAAATCATCTCCTTAGCTCCTTCATAAGGACGTTCAAGCCTAGTCTGTCCCAGTTGATCCCTGACCAGCTTCACAGGCTTCAGTAACAAACGATTATCATAGATTCCCCCAATAATCTTCCCACGATAATAAAGGATATACTCTCCCATCATTGGACGATAACTCATCTCCTCTAGCTCTGATAGCTGTTCGAGAATAAAATCTAAATATTCTTTACTAGAAGCCATGATGCCTACTCCATTTCTTCTAAAAATGAGATCTTACAAAACCTTACTCAAAAATTCCTTGGTCCGTTGTTCTTTTGTTTGATCGAAAATCTCCTCTGGTGTTCCATCTTCAACAACAACTCCATCCGCCATAAAGATGACACGGTCTGCTACCTCACGCGCAAAGCCCATTTCATGAGTCACAATCACCATGGTCATCCCTGATTTGGCAAGGTCTTGCATAACAGCTAGAACTTCTCCAACCATCTCAGGGTCTAGGGCTGAAGTCGGCTCATCAAAGAGCAAAACATCTGGTTCCATAGCCAGTCCACGTGCAATGGCAATCCGTTGTTGCTGACCACCTGACAAACTCTGTGGATAAGCCGTCGCCTTATCTGGCAAGCCAACTTTTTCTAACAGTTCCTGTGCTCTTTTCTCCGCAACTTCCTTGCTTTCACCTTTGGTTTTAATTGGTGACAAAGTGATATTTTCCATCACTGTCATATTAGGAAAGAGGTTGAATTGTTGGAATACCATACCCATCTTTTCACGCATGGCAAAAAGGTCATTTTTCTTATCTGTGATATCAACTCCTTCAAAAATAACCTTGCCTTTACTTGCTTCTTCAAGGAGATTCATCGAACGAAGGAGAGTTGATTTCCCGCTACCTGACGGACCGATAATGACCACAACTTCTCCACGTTTAATCTCAAGATTGATGCCTTTTAAAACTTTATTTTTCCCAAAAGACTTATGTAGTTCTTCAATTTTAATCAAGGTTTCTGTCATTATTTCTTGTCTCCTTGTCCAATATGTTTTTCAAATGCTTTCAACGCCACTGTCAAAACAGAGGTCATAATCAAATAGTAAAAGGCTGCAAATAAAAGAGGAGTCAACGGTAAATAAGTTGTTGTTGCTACTGTCGTTGCACCATTCCACAACTCCATCACCCCAATCGCAGACAAGAGGGAACTATCCTTGATAATGGTGATAAATTCATTTCCTAGAGCTGGAAGAATATTTTTGATAGCTTGTGGCAAAATGACATAACGCATGGCATTTTTCGGACGAATACCTAAAGAATATGCGGCCTCTAACTGCCCTTTAGGAACCGCATTGATCCCCGCACGAACAGTTTCTGAAACGTAAGCTCCACTGTTCATAGAAATAATCAGAATGCCAGGAATCAAACGAGAAAGATCAACTCCCAAAATTCCCACTTGGATAGTCGGAGCATTGATATGCATAAGGGCAAAGGCAATCATTATTTGAACCATCATTGGAGTACCACGGAAGATCCAAACATACACATTTGCAAACCAAACGAGCGGTTTAAAGCGTGAACGTTGGGCAAAGGCCAGTAACACACCTATAATGGTCCCTAAGCAGACAACAAGGATGGAAATCAATACGGTAATCAGAGCACCATAGTTAAAATATGGTAAATACTTTGGTAAAAAAGAAAAATTCATATTCAATCAACTTTCTATGTATTAGATTGTATGATTATAACATGGATTGAATTAAAATGCAATCCTTTTTCCCTAATTTTAACAATTAACTTGATAGAATGGAGAAATAGAGAGAAATCACAGTTTTTTTCTAGTCAACTACCTCTTGTTTATGGTAAAATAGAAACGATAAGAAATGGAGGAGAATCAAAATGGAATCACATTTGGTTAGAATCATTAACCGCCTAGAAGCAATGACAAAAGATGGTGGAAATCTAAAACGTAATTTTGAACGTGAAGGTGTTGTTGTCGCAGAAGTTGCATACAGCCATGACGAAGAAAACGGATCACTCTTCACCCTTCGTGATGTAGAGGCTCGTGAAACTTATACCTTTGATAGCATTGATTTGATTGCAATGGAGATCTACGAACTCCTTTACTAATATAAAAACAACGGGCAGTAAGGCCCGATGAATGAGAATCCTTTTTGTCACCACAAATGGGATTTTTTCTTACCTTCAATGTCGCTGGATTCTCCATAAATCCTTCTTTTAAAAACGACCACTTCCCAATCTTTTTACTTGCTTTACACCTTAATCATGCTATAATGAGAGTATAAAAACTTTGACTATTCTTGACCTTTTTCTTAGGCCAAGAATAAGAATGAAATGAGGTAGATGTATGCTCTGTCAAAACTGTAAAATAAACGACTCAACAATTCATCTGTATACCAATATCAATGGACAGCAAAAGCAAATTGATCTCTGTCAAAATTGCTATAAAATTATCAAAACAGATCCAAATAATACCCTCTTTAAAGGAATGACTGACTTAAATAATCATGACTTTGATCCTTTCGGCGACTTTTTCAATGATTTGAACAATTTCAAACCTTCTTCTAATAACGTCCCTCCAACTCAATCTGGTGGAGGATATGGAGGAAACGGTGGTTATGGACCTCAAAACCGAGGCCCACTTCAAACACCTCCTAGTCAAGAAAAAGGACTCCTTGAGGAATACGGTATCAATATTACTGAGATTGCTCGTCGGGGAGATATTGACCCTGTTATCGGTCGAGATGAGGAGATTATCCGCGTTATCGAAATCCTCAACCGTCGAACCAAGAACAATCCTGTCCTCATCGGAGAACCGGGTGTTGGTAAAACAGCCGTTGTGGAAGGTCTAGCTCAGAAGATTGTCGATGGTGATGTTCCCCATAAACTCCAAGGCAAGCAGGTCATCCGTCTGGATGTGGTTAGTCTAGTCCAAGGAACAGGGATTCGAGGCCAATTTGAAGAACGTATGCAAAAGCTCATGGAAGAAATTCGCAAACGTGAGGATATCATCCTCTTTATCGATGAAATCCATGAAATTGTTGGTGCGGGATCTGCTGGCGATGGCAATATGGATGCAGGCAATATCCTCAAACCAGCCCTTGCCCGTGGTGAATTGCAACTGGTCGGAGCCACTACTCTCAATGAATACCGTATCATTGAAAAAGATGCTGCCCTCGAGCGCCGTATGCAGCCTGTCAAGGTAGATGAACCAACTGTCGAGGAAACCATTATCATCCTCAAAGGGGTTCAAAAGAAATACGAAGACTACCATCACGTCAAGTATACTGATGCGGCTATAGAAGCTGCTGCAAATCTATCCAATCGCTATATCCAAGACCGCTTCTTGCCAGACAAGGCTATTGACCTGTTGGATGAAGCTGGTTCTAAGATGAATCTGACACTGAACTTTGTTGATCCTAAAGTGATTGATCAGCGCTTGATTGAGGCTGAAAATCTCAAGGCTCAAGCTACACGAGAGGAAGATTTTGAAAAGGCTGCTTATTTCCGCGATCAGATTGCCAAGTACAAGGAAATGCAGAAAAACAAGGTGACCGATCAGGATACTCCAATCATCAGCGAGAAAACAATCGAACATATCATTGAGCAGAAAACCAATATCCCTGTTGGAGAACTCAAAGAAAAAGAACAGTCTCAGCTTATCCATCTAGCAGACGACCTCAAGGCCCATGTTATAGGTCAAGATGAAGCTGTCGATAAGATTGCCAAAGCCATCCGTCGTAATCGTGTTGGACTTGGAACTCCTAACCGGCCAATCGGAAGCTTCCTCTTTGTCGGACCAACTGGTGTCGGTAAGACAGAACTCTCTAAACAACTAGCCATTGAACTCTTTGGTTCTGCTGACAGCATGATTCGCTTTGATATGAGTGAATACATGGAAAAACACAGTGTGGCTAAATTGGTCGGAGCCCCTCCAGGCTATGTAGGCTACGATGAAGCTGGTCAGTTAACGGAAAAAGTTCGTCGCAATCCTTACTCTCTCATCCTTCTCGATGAAGTTGAAAAAGCCCACCCAGATGTGATGCACATGTTCCTTCAAGTATTGGACGATGGTCGTTTGACTGATGGGCAAGGACGAACAGTTAGCTTTAAGGATGCTATCATTATCATGACCTCAAATGCGGGTACTGGTAAGGCCGAAGCCAGCGTTGGTTTTGGGGCAGCTCGTGAAGGTCGAACCAACTCTGTTCTCGGTGAACTCGGCAACTTCTTTAGCCCTGAATTTATGAACCGTTTTGATGGCATCATCGAATTTAAACCTCTCAGCAAGGACAATCTTCTCCAAATCGTCGAACTCATGCTAGCGGATGTCAACAAACGCCTCTCTAGCAACAATATCCACCTCGATGTGACAGACAAGGTCAAGGAAAAGTTGGTTGACTTAGGTTATGATCCAAAAATGGGGGCACGCCCACTCCGCCGTACCATTCAAGACCATATCGAGGATGCCATCACTGATTTCTACCTTGAAAATCCAAGTGAGAAAGCCCTCAAGGCAGTCATGACAAGCAATGGCAATATTCAAATCAAATCTGCAAAGAAAAGTGAGAAAACAGAAGAGATTGCTTCTGAAATAGAAGAATAAATCTCATAAAAAGAACAGGAAACAAGATTTCCTGTTTTTTTTAATTCTCTTCTTGAATTTGATAGCGAAGAATTGTTTTTAATTTGCTTGGCTCCGTTCGATGAAGGTTATTGAGATAAATTTCTCGGTGGACTTCCGAAGTTCTTTTGAGTTTATGAAGTTGACAAAAATGCTCCATCTCTGCAAAAGTCTCATTTTCAGTATCAAAAGGTCCTACATGAAGCATAGCAAGGCTTTGGCCTTCCTCTATCATTTCAAAACGAATAGCCTCATAGAGAATATTGGGCTTCTTGATTATAACCTCTTCCAAAGCTTTTTCAAATAGTTCTCTCGTAATAAAATCGGGTTGCCCAATCATAATGCTATAAGAAAGCTCTCTTTTTACCAGTTCTCCCTCCTTCTCCTTTTTCCATACACCTTCTAAAGGAAAGACAGTAAAATCAGTGTAAACCTCATCCATAGGAGCTTTTTTATACTTCATCTTTATCGCATAGGCTAAGGCATATAAGGCCCCTACGCGTTCTGAAAAATCTTCTTGATTTGGATCACCTTTACCATCAATCACGATATAGGATTGACCTGGTACCTGCAGGATGCTGGGCCTAGCTTTCACTTGATAAAGATCTTTTGCTTCTTTTCTCCATTCGTATTTCATTTGGTTCCTCTCCTTTCTATCTCTAGTATAGCACCAAAACCCTGACATCTTTTGTCAAGGTTTGTAAAGTTTTTGGATTTTTTCTAATCTAAAAAGCAATTCCTTCTTCAGATGATTGGGGGCGAGTATTTCTACCCCATCTAGATAAGACAGGAGGTAAGTATACAGACTTTCATGCTCTGGTAGGACTGTCTTGACATAATAACACCCATCTTTCCCCAAGCTAATCTCATCTTCTGAAAAATCTTCATAAACCCGGAAAGCAAGCTTGGGACTAAACTTCAAGGAAACTTCGATTTGATGTGACACTTGATCTGAGCCATCAACCCAATCCTCCACATTTTTCTGCTTCACAGTTTCAGTTGTTAGGTGATAATTCCTAATTCTAGACAATTTGAAAAAACGCCACTCTTCCTTCAAACAACAGTAGGCATGAAGGTACCAATCTCTCTTTTTAAATACGAGTCTAAAGGGCTCGACTGTACGAATCGTTTTCTGACCACACCCACCTAGATAAGTAATCACCAGTTGCCTTTTCTCTAGAATAGCATGTTTGATGTTATCAAATAATTCTTTTTGACCTTCTCGCTTTCTCCAGTCAGTCAAGTCTACTTCTATCCAAGGGCTGGGAGAAACTTGAAAAATAGATTCCAACTTTTCAAGTAACAGATCTTGCCTGTCATCGGTCAGGGCTTGAATCCCTTGCAAAGCTGACAGAAGTTCTAATTTTTCATCCTCCGATACGAGAGTACGATCCAGAACAAAGTTCTTCATTAAAAAGATTCCGCCCGTCTTCCCAGGTATCGAATAAAGGGGAATCCCTGCCATACTCAACCGCTCAATATCACGATAAATCGTTCGTACAGATACTTCAAATAATCGGGCTAATTCAGGAGCCGTTGTACTGCCTTTTTCTAAAAGTAGATATAGGATACGAAATAGTCTTGATTCTGCCATAAAATCACCTCTCTTTTATTATACCAGTTATAGTGCTAGGTCTGGAAAGTTTAACGAGACAAGGATTGACCAAGACAAAGTAGCTTTTTCTGCACCAGTTCGTTGGTTTATTCTTGACAGCTAGCCCCTCGTCCATTATGATAATAATAAAGATACTAGATAATGAGGAAAATACAATGGCAAACCCAACTTTTGGTGAAAAAAGAGAGAATGTGGCCTACCAGCCCCGCTATGGTGTGTACGCAGTTATTCCGGATGCGGAGAAAAAACAAATTGTCTTAGTTCAAGCTCCCAATGGTGCTTGGTTCTTGCCAGGTGGAGAAATTGAAGCAGGCGAAGATCATCAAGAAGCACTGAAGAGAGAACTAATCGAAGAACTTGGCTTTACAGCTGAAATCGGAACCTATTATGGGCAAGCTGATGAGTATTTCTACTCTCGCCACCGTGATACCTACTACTACAATCCAGCTTATCTCTATGAAGCTATCTCTTTCCAAGAAGTACAAAAACCATTGGAAGATTTCAATCATATTGCTTGGTTCCCTATTGATGAAGCAATTGAAAAACTCAAACGTGGTAGCCATAAATGGGGAATAGAAGCTTGGAAAATCCAGTATGGAATTGACTAAAATACACGATTTTATCCAAAAAGTGCTATAATAGAGTTAGAAAATCGGAGGAACTGTTATGAAGCTTATCAATACGACAAACTCACACTCGCAACTTGTTAAAAGCCAATTAGAAAGCACAGACGCAACTCTTGTCGAGGTTTATTCTGCTGGAAACACAGATGTAGTTTTCACACAAGCCCCGCTTCACTATGAAATCCTCATTTCCAACAAACACCGTGCTATTCGTGAACCTGAAATCGAAACCATCCAAGACTTCTTCTTGAAACGTAAAATCGATAAAGGAAGCATTGATGAAGCCAATATCAAGACGCTTTATTCTGATAAATTGATTGAGATTTCAATCCCTATAAAATAAGAAGACCAGCCAAAAGCTGGTTTTCTTTTGCAAAAAAAGATTGGTAGTGCACAACTACCAATCTTTTAATTTTATTTCACTGCTTCTTTTAAAGCATCTACCTTGTCTAATCGTTCCCATGGAAGGTCAATATCTGTACGTCCCATGTGTCCATAAGCCGCTGTTTGACGGTAAATTGG
>CAUPXG010000029.1:0-8236 GCA_963515155.1 Streptococcus oralis
AGAACATCCGCAACCAATTCATAGGCTTCTTTTTGTCCACCAGGCATGATAGAAGGCCCTTCAAGGGCACCTTTTTCACCACCAGAAACTCCAGTACCGATAAAGTTGATGCCTGAGTTAGCCAACTCTTCATTACGACGGATGGTATCTTTGTAGAAAGTGTTTCCTCCGTCAATCAAGATATCTCCCTTGTCAAGGTGTGGAAGAAGGGCTTGGATAGTTGCGTCTGTACCAGGTCCAGCTTGAACCATGAGCATGATACGACGAGGTTTTTCGATTGAGTTTACAAAGCTTTCCACGTCATAGCTTGGCACAAAGTTCTTTTCAGGATGGCAAGCAATGACATCTTCTGTTTTTTCTTTACTACGGTTGTAAATGGCAACTGTATAGCCACGAGATTCGATATTTAGGGCAAGGTTACGACCCATTACGGCCATACCAACGACACCAAAGTTAGCTTTTGTCATGTGACACTCCTCTTGTTTAATATGTTTTATTTTATCATTTTTACCTATGAAAGGAAAGAATTTTGTAACGGTCTCCTAGTAGTCCAAGTCATCAGCGTGACCAGAACCATTCCCTACAAAGTAACCCGTCTTACAGTTGAGGGTGAAGAGATAGGTACCATCTGGTTTATAGAGGTTGTAATAACCATTTCCGTTTACGATATTGACACGTTCTAGGATATATTGATTGCCAGTGATATAGCCACGAGCACGTGATGTTGCTAGAACTTGTTCCAATACACCATCCGCAAACGTCCAAGCAGGGTTGTTGCTATCGTCTACAGCTGATTGGTTGTACGGTACACGGCTAGCACTTCTTTGAAGATTAACCCCATCGCCAGACAAACCACCATTTGTGTCTCTAGCTGGTGCCGTGGTGCTTGTTGAAGGTGTCGTACTGCTTGCATTACTTTCTGTAGCTGAGCTTGAGCTTGCTTGACTCGTGCTAGAGCTAGAGCTCGAACTTGAGCTGGAAGCACTGGTTTGTTGACTCTTACCAAGACTAATGGCCTTCTCCAAGAGTTTGTCTAGTTCTGTGTTCCCTGTCTTGATTTCTGTAAACTTAGCATCTGCTTTGGCTTTCGCATTGGTATCCAAGACACCGTCAGTGATTGCTGGACTTTCAAAGAGGGCATTGACATCTTGAATGGCCTTGATTTGAGTTGCTAGGCTATCATATCTTGACTTAGCTAGTGTATATTCACGGCTACCTTCTAACTTATCTAGCAAGGTTTTCAGTTGGCTCAATTTATCAAACTGGCTGTTTTTCAGAGCTGTCTTATTGGCATCCGTATAGAAAGTATCATAGAGATCATTGAAGTCTTTCAAAGCTGTTTGCGCCCCTTGATCATCCGAAGAGGCTGCTTGAGAAGACTGGATTTCTTGGTTTGAACGAGATACTTGACGGTAGACATAATATGTTCCAGCAAGCACAAGGATTGCAGCTACTACTGAAGCAATGATGATGACACCTTTCTTCTTAGAGCCTGTTTCAGGTTCTGTTTGAGCTGAACGTGATAGAGGTGTATAAATCTCCTCTTCTTGTTCCTCGTTTATTTCCTTGGGCTCTGTTTCTGTTAAAACGAGAGGCTCTATTTCAGCACTTTCTTCATCTTGAAGTGGTGGGACAAACTGAGTAGTCTCATCATTGTCTATCTCTTCAATAGCTTCCTCGGAAACCAGGTCTGAATCGTCTACCTGATCAGAAGTCTCACTTGATTCACGAACTTCTTGGATCATTTCCTCTAGGTTTTGAGTAGAGGCTAGCTCTTCTTTTTTAAACTGACGAGTTTCAAACTTGTCGGCTTCGATTTCTTCACGGTGCTGTTTGATGTATTTGTCTAAGATACTGTCCTCAGGCAATACTCCTGCTTCAACCTCTTCATTCTTACGAATGACTTGACCAACAGTCAAGTCTTTTGCTTCGTCAAAATCGAATTGTGGTTCTTGATGTCCTTTTTTATGACGATCACGTCTTTTCTTACTCATGAGTTCACCTTTCTATTTTACCTCTTGGCGTTTGACACGCTGACCAAAGTATTGATACAAATCCACTTTTAAGGTCCCGTTATACAGTTTTCGCTTTTTATCAGCTGGACTTCCATACTTACTTTCAAAAGCTTCGTCACTCGTCAGGATAAACTTACTCCACGTTTTCAGTGGTGCAAAGACTTGTCCCATCTCAGCATAGAGCTTGGTAACTCCTGCATCATCAGATAAGCGTTCCCCATATGGTGGATTGGAAATGATAACGCCATTAATCTTGTCTGTGCGTAAGTCCTGTACCCGCATTTGCTTAAAGGTGATATCACCTGCGACGCCTGCTGCTTGAGCATTTGCCTTAGCAATTTCCACCATGCGAGCATCTATATCACAGCCCATAATGTCCAGCTCAAGTTCACGATCAATTTTCTTAGCCGCCTCTGTGCGAACTTCTTGGATTAGCCGATCGCTGACCCAGTTCCATTCCTCAAAAGCAAAGGAACGGCGAAGGCCTGGTGCCATCTTTCTGGCAATCATAGCCGCCTCGATACAGAAAGTTCCTGAACCACAGGTCGGATCAATCAAGGGCTTGTCTGGATACCAGTTAGAGAGTTGTAAAATGGCCGCTGCCATATTTTCCTTGATCGGCGCTCCACCCTTTTCCGTACGATAACCACGTTTAAAGAGACTGGAGCCTGTCGTGTCAATCATGACAGTTGCCACATCTTTCAGGATAGATACCTCAATCTTAAACTCGGGACCAGTTTCCATCAAGGGAACTCCTTCTGGACGGGCATAGTGTTTTTGTAATTTCTTCACAACAGCCTTCTTGGAAATAGCCTGAACACTGGGCTCGTTGTGGAGTTTAGACTTCACACATTTTGCCTTTGATATCGGGAAACGTGCTCCTAGCGGGAGATAGTTTTCCCAATCTAGAGCAAAAACGCCTTGAAAAAGCTCTTCAAAAGTCTTAGCTGGAAAACTTCCGACTACAATCTTGATGCGATCCGCTGCACGAAGCCAAAGATTGGTCTCAATGATTGCCTTCACATCTCCTTGGAAGCGGACACGCCCATTTTCAACCTGGCAATCATAACCAAGGTCTCGCACCTCACGTCCAACGACAGCCTCAAGCCCCGCCGCAGCAGTTGCGATTAAATTAAATTGTTCTTTCATTTCTAGTCTTGCAAGACCTTTCTCTTGTTCACTTTAAAAAATGAGGTTGAGAAAGATTTCTCAGCCCCAACCTATATGCAATTTTCTATAAGCCATGTTTTGTTCCAGAAGTGACTAGGACCACTTCCTTCGATAATCATCTGTCTACCGCTAACAGCATAAGTCTGATAGCAGTCAGAGTGCTACGTTCGTTTCCGTGCACTCCATGCCCCGACCAAAATTTGGGTTGCTAGCTTGAGGGGTTTACCGCGTTCCACTCTCTCTGTTTCCAGAAAGACTCCGTCACTGTGGCACTTTCAAGCCTATTCTGACCTATCCGAAGACTTAGCCATTTCGACTGCCGTAACGATTTCTCGTCCCTAGGCTTATGGATTCGCCTAGCACAAACACTACAGGCATCACAGCCTGTGCTAGCATGGACTTTCCTCATGAAAAGAGAACCTCTTCACGCGATTATCCAAAAATTGCACTCATTCCTTAGTCAATTATAAATCTTGGTTGTCTAAGATTTGCTTACCAAATACTTCTTTTTCGAGACGATTTAAGCGTTTCAAAATATCAAAGTTTGTCATTGAAGTAGAAGCTGTTACTTCAATAGAGTCTGGTTGAGTTGGCGCTACCTGTGGTTTATGAGATAATTCTTCCTTCAAGTCAGCAATCTCTTGACGAAGGGATTTGACCAAAGCTGCGTAGGTTTCATAATCCTTAATCACATCGTCTAGGAATTCATCTACCTCTGCTTTGCTGTATCCACGTACTTCACGTCCAAATTCTTGTTCAAAAATATCTTTCGCTGAAAATATAATACTTGCCATGTCTCTCTCCATTCTGGGTTGCTAGTATTATTATATAAAAAAAGACAAGTAAAAATCAAGGTCAAAGGCTTACTTTTCAGAAAAATTTTCTACTATTTCATTCAAGTCCTCAAATGTTAATCTTCTTGTAACATAGTCCGCTTGATTTTTCATCATTTGGTAAAAATATCGTAACTTGGTTTCGTTTTCTTCGTCGTAAAAAAGGTAACAAGTATCTGTATTTTCCAGCAGAAATTTCTGATAATCGCGTAATTGTCCCTTGTGCTCATATTGTGGATAGGCATATTTGACAAAATCAACCTGCTTGAACTCACTCAATTTCGCTTGATTTGCTTCATTCCAATTACTGCCATGGGTTTCAAAATCAAAAATGGTCGCCAACTGAAATCCATAGTCTGCTTTCATGTCTTTTGCCACCTGAAGCGCCCAGTACTCAAAGCCCAAAGTCCCTGTAAAGACAAGCCAAGTCACCCCATCCTCTGCTAGACGTTCCAGGTCTCTCCGAATGGCTGTTTTGATAATATCAACGCGAATATCCTTGTCATTAAAGAGACCAAGGTCGAAGGCTGAATAGCCTAAAATCAAGGCTGATGTCATTTTTAACCCTTTCTTTGTAAATTTATGATATAATAGAGTGATGTTATTGTACCAATAAGGAGAATTATGGTCAACTATCCACATAAAATTTCATCTCAAAAGAGACAAGCACCCCTGTCACAAACTAAAAATTTCGCAAATCGGGGAATGTCTTTTGAAAAGATGATCAATGCTACAAACGACTACTATTTGTCGCATGGGTTGGCAGTTATTCACAAGAAACCGACTCCCATCCAAATCGTACGTGTCGACTATCCCCAACGAAGTCGAGCTAAGATTGTTGAAGCCTACTTTAGACAAGCTTCAACTACTGACTATTCAGGGGTTTATGATGGATACTACATCGACTTTGAAGCAAAGGAAACCAGGCAAAAACATGCGATACCGATGAAGAATTTTCATCTCCATCAGATCCAGCATATGGAACAAGTCCTTGCCCAGCAAGGAATCTGCTTTGTACTCCTTCACTTTTCTTCTCAGCAAGAAACCTACTTATTGCCGGCTATTGACCTCATCCGTTTCTATCATCAAGATAAGGGACAGAAGTCAATGCCACTTGGATATATTCGAGAAAATGGATATAGGATTGAGCCTGGTGCCTTTCCTCAAATTCCCTACCTCGACATTATCAAAGAACATTTACTAGGTGGTAAAACAAGATGAACAAACAAACTTTTCTGCGAATAGCTAAGTATGTCAGTATCAGTCTCTTAACTGTATTTATCGCAGCTGTAATGCTTGGTGGAGGTCTCTTCCTCTACTATGTTAGCAAGGCTCCAGAACTTTCTGAAAGTAAACTAGTTGCTACAACGTCAAGTAAGATCTATGATAGCAATGACGAGCTTATCGCTGATCTTGGATCGGAACGTCGGGTCAATGCCCAAGCAAACGAAATACCGACCGATTTGGTCAACGCTATTGTTTCGATTGAGGACCATCGCTTCTTTAATCACCGAGGAATCGACACGATCCGTATCCTAGGTGCTACCCTCCGAAACCTTCGTGGTGGTGGAGGCCTGCAAGGAGCTTCAACCTTGACGCAGCAGTTAATCAAGTTAACTTATTTCTCTACGTCAACTTCTGACCAGACTCTTTCTCGTAAGGCCCAGGAAGCTTGGTTAGCCGTTCAGCTAGAACAAAAAGCGACTAAACAAGAGATCTTGACCTACTACATCAACAAGGTTTACATGTCAAACGGTAATTACGGAATGCAGACTGCTGCCCAAAGTTACTATGGCAAGGATCTCAAAGATTTAAGTATTCCTCAATTAGCTCTCCTTGCTGGTATGCCTCAGGCGCCAAACCAGTATGATCCATACTCGCATCCAGAAGCTGCTCAAGAACGTCGTAATCTCGTCCTCTCTGAGATGAAGGGACAAGGTTACATTTCAGCTGAGCAATATGAAAAAGCGATTAATACTCCGATTACAGATGGACTTCAAAGCCTAAAATCGGCTAATAGTTATCCTCCATACATGGACAACTATCTTAAAGAGGTAATCGATCAAGTCGAACAAGAAACAGGCTATAACCTCTTAACGACTGGTATGGATGTCTACACCAACGTTGATCCTAAAGTTCAACAACATCTCTGGGATATCTACAATACCGACGAGTATGTCAACTATCCTGATGATGAAATGCAAGTAGCTTCAACGATTGTGGACGTGACAAACGGGAAAGTTATTGCACAGTTAGGTTCTCGTCACCAATCAAGCAATGTTTCCTTCGGAATCAACCAAGCTGTTGAAACCAACCGTGACTGGGGTTCTACCATGAAGCCAATCACAGACTATGCTCCTGCCTTGGAGTATGACATCTACGACTCAACTGCTTCGATTGTTCACGATGTTCCTTACAACTATCCTGGAACAGATACCCCTGTTTACAACTGGGATAGAAGTTATTTTGGAAACATCACCATCCAATATGCGCTCCAACAATCACGGAACGTTACAGCCGTAGAAACCTTGAACAAAGTCGGTTTGGATAGAGCCAAGACCTTCCTAAATGGAATCGGTATTGACTATCCAGATATGCACTATGCAAATGCCATTTCAAGTAACACGACTGAGTCAAACAAAAAGTATGGAGCAAGTAGTGAGAAAATGGCTGCTGCTTACGCTGCTTTTGCTAACGGTGGTATCTACCATAAACCAATGTATATCAATAAAATCGTCTTTAGTGATGGTAGCTCAAAAGAGTACGCTGATCCTGGTACTCGTGCCATGAAAGAGACGACCGCCTATATGATGACAGAAATGATGAAGACTGTCTTGGCATACGGAACGGGTCGTGGTGCTTATCTCCCTTGGCTACCTCAAGCTGGTAAGACTGGTACATCAAACTATACAGACGATGAAATTGAAAACTACATCAAAAATACTGGTTATGTAGCTCCAGATGAAATGTTTGTTGGTTATACTCGCAAATATTCAATGGCTGTATGGACAGGTTACTCAAACCGCCTTACTCCTATCGTTGGTGATGGCTTCTATGTTGCAGCGAAGGTCTACCGTTCAATGATGACTTATCTGTCTGAGGATAACAACCCTGGCGACTGGACTATGCCAGAAGGCCTCTATCGAAGTGGTGAGTTTGTCTTTAAAAACGGTGCTCGTTCTGCATGGACTGCCCCTGCTCCGCAACAAGCCCCAACACCTGAAAGTTCGAGCTCGACATCAGAAAGTTCAACTTCACAGTCAAGTTCAACTACTCCAAGCACGAATAATAGTGCAAACAATAATACCAATAACCAGCAACCAAATACAACCCCTGGTCAACAAAACCAGAACCAAAATCAGAATCCTCAACCAGCACAACCATAACATTTATCACCCAGATTTTTCTGGGTGATTTTTTCATAGCACTATTGCATTTATGTGCTTAACAAAAGCCTGAGAAGATGTCTTCTCAGGCTTTTTCTGTACTATAAACCTCATTGGGAAAGATAGGAAACGGATTTCGTAATCTTGTTAAGAGGTTTTACTAAATACTAGTCTTTCTTTGTTTTTGCTACAAAGAGAGCAGATAGGGCTAGGCTAACACCTGCTAGGAAGAGGGCTGTGTCAGATTGACTTTCACCAGTTGCTGGCAAGCTTTGTTCAGCTGTTTCTCGGTTCGTCACTTCTTGTTTTAGATCCGGTGCCGGTTTCTTACCTTCATCTGAAGCAAGTGAGCTAAGTTTAAACTCAGGTTTTTCAACTGTCGGAGCAGCTTGGTCACCTACTGTTGCTACTGGGCCTGTGTATTCTGGCAATTCATGCACTAGAGCCATCACTGCATTGACACCGCCCTTGAACTCAGGTTTCTCTACTGTCGGAGCAGCTTGGTCACCTACTGTTGCTACTGGGCCTATGTACTCTGGCAATTCATGCACTAGAGCCATCACTGCATTGACGCCACCCTTGAACTCAGGTTTCTCTACTGTTGGAGCAGCTTGATCACCTACTGTCGCTACTGGGCCTGTGTACTCTGGAAGTTCATGTACTAGGGCTTCAACTGCATTGACACCACCTGTGAATTCAGGAACCTCAAGAACGGGTGCTGGCTCTTCGCCCTTGCTTGACTGAACAGGTTCTTCTGTTAATTCTTGATGGAAGCTTGCCAATTCATAAAACTCAGCCTTGCCACCTTCCCAGACTAATTTGACGTCTAGAA
>CAUPXG010000030.1:0-7987 GCA_963515155.1 Streptococcus oralis
TGACCGATGAAGACAAGAATGTCCTTCGCAAACTAGGTATCAACGTAACCTTTGACCCTTACTACCAATACGATCGCTTGTATCGCAAATAAAAACTCAAACCTCTCCTTTCTTGGAGAGGTTTTCTCTCTGTTTCAAGAGCAGTCTTTATGATATAATGAAAGAAGAAAACTGAAAGGATATACCATGTCAAAAGAAGTTATTGTTGAAAGTTTTGAACTTGACCACACCATTGTTAAAGCACCTTATGTTCGCTTGATTGGGGAAGAAACGGGGCCAAAGGGAGACATCATCTCCAACTTTGATATTCGCTTGGTACAGCCAAATGAGGACTCTATCCCTACCGCTGGTCTTCACACCATCGAGCACCTCTTGGCCAAACTCATCCGTACCCGCATCGACGGCATGATTGACTGTTCGCCATTTGGTTGCCGTACAGGCTTCCACATGATTATGTGGGGACGCCATACTAGCGCTGAAATTGCAGCTGTTATCAAGGATTCGCTCAAGGAAATCGCTGAAACTACTACTTGGGAAGATGTCCCAGGAACAACCATCGAATCTTGCGGAAACTACAAGGACCACAGCCTCTTTTCAGCTAAAGAATGGGCGAAACTCATTCTGGAACAAGGAATCTCAGATGATGCCTTTGAGCGCCATGTCATCTAAACACAAAAGGAACCAGCTTTTTAGCTAGTTCCTTCTTTTTTATTCTCAAAATTTTGTCTTATACTCAATGAAAATCAAAGAGCAAACTAGGAAACTAGCCGCAGGCTGTACTTGAGTACGGCAAGGCGACGTTGACGTGGTTTGAATTTGATTTTCGAAGAGTATTAGGCTTTTTCACGAATAACTAAACCACCATCTTCCATATCTGCTTCCAGATGTTTGGCATCTAGATGATCCAAGTGGAAGTCCGTCACCTTATCACGAATTTGTTGTTCAACCACGCGACGGAGAGGGCGAACACCCATAACTTCGTCATAACCTTCTTCTGTGATAAAGTCCTTAGCTGCTTGGCTGACTTCCAAATCAATGTCTTTCTTAGCCAAGGTTTGGTTGACTTCCGCCAACATCAAGTCCACAATCTTAGAAAGGTCTTCCTTATTCAAGTGTGAGAACTCGATAACTGCATTAAAGCGGTTAAGGAATTCTGGACGGAAGAATGGTTTCAAACGATCCATCAATTCTGGCTTATCCGCATCTTCTGTCAAGTTGGCTTCATAGCCAAAGCCAGCATTTGATGTTGCGATAATGACAGTGTTTTTAAAGTTAACGGTATTTCCCTGACCATCAGTCAAACGACCGTCATCCAAGACTTGGAGGAGAAGGGTAATGACTTGAGGATCCGCCTTTTCAATCTCATCCAAGAGAATGATAGAGTATGGATTGCGACGAACACGTTCTGTCAAGGTATTGCTATTGTCATCATACCCAACATAACCAGCTGTTGTACCGATCAATTTAGAAATGGCTGTGCGGTCACTGTATTCAGACATATCCAAGCGGATGATCGCATCCTTGGTTCCAAACATATCGAGCGCCAATTGCTTAGCAAGCTCCGTCTTACCAACCCCAGTAGGCCCTACAAAGAGGAAGCTACCGATTGGGCGATTGCCTTCATCAAAACCAGCACGGTTACGACGGATAGCACGAGCTACAGCTTCAACCGCCTTGTCTTGGCCGATAACCTTGTGTTCCAAGCGATGAGCCATATCTTTCAAACGTTCGATGTCTGACGCTCCCATTTGTGACACTGGGATACCTGTCATTCGTTCCACAGACTCAGCCACATCGTTGATGCTTGCAGTCACTTTCATGTCTTCTGTGTGGTTTTCGACTTTTTTCTCTAATTCAGCAATACGTGTCTTGGCATTGAGAGCTGCTTCAAAATCTTCTGCCTCAACTGCTTTTTCTTGCTTGTCTTTTTCTGCCTCGATTTCTCGTTCAACAGCATGAACATCTGTTACAGGATGTTGAGCTGCCAAGTGAGCAGCCGTTACATCGACAAGGTCGATAGCCTTATCTGGCAAGCTGCGTTGTGGAATGTATTGGATAGAATAATCCACTGCTGCTTTCAAGACTTCATCTGGCAAGATAACATTGTGGTGTTGTTGGTAGAGGTCACGAATTCCTTGAAGAATTTTAAAGGTATCCTCTGCTGAAGGAGCATTAACCTTGACTTCGTTGAAACGACGAGCAAGAGCTGCATTTTTCAAGATGGTGTTACGGTATTCGTCTTGAGTTGTCGCTCCAATAACGGTCAATTCACCACGAGAGAGAGCTGGCTTGAGAATGTCCGCAAGCCCTTTAGAACCACTGTCTCCTCCGATTGAGCCAGCGCCAAGGATTTGGTGAATTTCATCAAAGAAGAGGATAATATTCCCTGCTTCTTTTACTTCATTGACTAGATTTTGAACGTTTTCTTCAAAGCTACCACGGTATTGAGTACCAGCCTCAAGACCTGAGATATCAATAGAAATTATTTCCTTGTTCTTGATGGCAGCCGGAACATCTCCATTCACAATCGCTTGTGCTAGACCTTCGACAACGGCTGTCTTACCAACACCTGCATCTCCGACTAGAACAGGATTATTTTTCGTACGACGTGAGAGGATTTCAGATGTTTCTTGAATTTCCTTGTTTCGTCCGATTACAGGATCCAGCTTGCCCTCACGAGCTTCCGCTGTCAAGTTGCGACCTAGTTTAGCAAGGACACCGTCTTGTTTCATACCTGAAGCGTGTTGTTGCATTTGCACATCAGATTCTGCATTTCCTGGCAATTGACCAGTTGCACGATAGTGAGCAAATTCCTCAGGTGTCACTTCACGTCCATTAATCAAGTAGCGACGATTTTCAGAACTATATCCTCGCATACCACCCATCAATTGGTTAAATAAATCATCCATGTTGTTAAAGTTATTAAAGTTGTTGTTCATATTCTTTACCTCGTTTATTGTTAATTAAGTACGATCTCTGATATTGACTATCTTTGACCTTTGTTTTAAAAATTTTAGACTAGCTAACTCGCTACTCTACGTATAATTTCTGGTTTTTCTTTTTTAAATAAGCCTTTTATCATCTTCTTTTCAAAGTCTGTTAGATTCAACACAGGCCTCACCCCTTTCTAGGGTATCTATCGTACATTTTCAAGAAATAGAATCATTGAAAATGAAGTTTTTAAGGAATTCATTTTCCTTATGTTCCTACTATATCACATTAGTCAGTAAAAGTCAATAGTTTTTTGACCAAATTTGACTATTTTTAAAAAAATTTTTTGAAGTACAAAAAAGCCCCTAGAAAACGAATTTTCTAGAGACTTTCTCTATCAAGTTTAAGAGAGAAGTAGAATTCTCACTTACCAAGTTTCATGTTTCTTCTATGAAAGCTTAAGCTTTACGTTTTACGAAGAATACCAATCCACTCAATGCCAAGACTACAAATCCAAGCGCAGAAAGGATAGAGGTTGCTTCACCTGTGTTTGGAAGTTCAGCTTTACCTTTATTCTCAGTAGCTGGGGGTGCTGGTTTCGGATCCTCCTTTTGTCCTGGATCAGTTGGTTCTGTTCCTGGAGTTGGATTTGTTCCTGGATTATTTGGCGTTGGATCTGGTGTTGGTGCTGGATCTGGCGTTGTTCCTGGATTATTTGGAGCTGGATTTGGATTTGGTTCTGGTGTTGGTGTTGGAACAGTGTATTTATTTGTAAATACAACTTCTTTACCATCGGCATACGAAACCTTTGCAGTCAAGAGACCTTGATCATCCGCAACTACAGTGACTGTTACGGTATGCTCAGTCTTATCGTATTCAATCCCCTCTTCAGTACCAACTTTTTCAACCAAGGTATAAGTATGAGTACCTGCTTCTTCGAATGAACGAACAAAAGCTACTTTACCTTCAGCAGTATTCTTAGCTTCTGCTACAACGGCGCCTTTCTCTTTCAATTCGAAAGTATAAGCATCAGCCGCAAGTTCTTTACCTTCAAGTTTCTTAGTTGCTTCAATCGTCGCTTCTACCGCTGGTGCTTTGAAGCTATTCTTGAAGACATTACCTGCTGGATATTCAACAGCTGCCTTCAAGGCGTTGGTTGCTGCATCTTTGGTTACTGTTACCTTTGCAGTCTTTTCTGTATCGTAAGTAATACCAGTTGCTCCAGCATTCACTTCTTTTACAGTATAAGTATGAACACCTTCTGCATCATAGTTGATTGTATTAAATGTTACTTTCCCACCTTGGTTTGTTTTTGTATCAATTTTTTGTCCATCTTTGTACAATTCAAATTGGAACTCACCATCAACCAAAGTACGACCAGTCAATTCTTTCGTAAACTCAAGTGTTGCTGATGTAGCTGTTGGAGCTGGTGCTGTATAAATATTTGTGAAGACCCGTTCTGTATCCGCATCTTCTACAGTCGCAACCAATTGGCCTTTACCATCATCCGCAACAGTGACGAACACTTCATACGCAGTTTGATCATAAGTGATTGTTTTATCGTCACCAGCTTTTTCAGTAATAGTGTAAGCGTAATCGCCTGCTGCTGAGAAAGTGACGTTGAAGACAACTTCTCCTGAGGCAGTATTCTTAGCCGTAGCTACAAGGTCTGAACCTTCTTTCAGTTCGAAAGTATAAGCATCAGCTTCAAGCGCTTTTCCTTTCAAGACTTTCTTAGCTTTGATTGTAGCCTGCGCAGGTTCCGCTTTATAGTCATTAACGAAAACTGGTGTTTCACTTGTAACTGTCGCGACAAGTTGACCTGAGCCATTATCTTTCACTTCTACAGTTGCTGGATGTTCTGTTTTATCATAAGTTACACCAAGTTTATTGCCAACCTTTTCTGTAATAGTATAGTTATATACTCCTGCTTTTGAATAGCTAATTTCAGAAAAACGAATCAATCCACCAGCAGCATTCTTTGCTGTCGCAACAACCTTATCACCCTCTTTCAGTTCAAACTCAAACTCATCTATCTCTAGCTCTTTACCGTTCAAAACTTTTTTAGCTTCAATAGCAATTTTTGCTGGAGCTGCTTTATAAGTGTTGGTGAAGGTTGGGTTGTTACCTGCAACAGCCGCCTCAAGTTGACCTTGACCGTTATCTGTAACGTTTACTGTCACTTCATGTGTAGCAGTGTCGTATGTCACACCTGCTTCGCTACCTGCTTTTTCTGAGATAGTGTAAGTGTGGTCGCCTGCTTCATTGTATTCGATTTCTTTGAAAGTCACAGTACCGTCTGCAGCGTTTTTAGCTGTCGCAACGACTTTTTCACTTTCTTTTTCTTTAAGTTCAAACTCGTATTTATCAGCTTCAAGTTTTTTACCATCCAAAACTTTAGTAGCTTTGATAATTTCTTTTGCTGGAGCTGCTTTATAGGTATTGGTGAAGGTTGGGTTGTTACCTGTAACAGCTGCAACAAGTTTTCCTTCCCCGTTATCTGTAACTTTTACCTTAACTTCGTGTTTAGCAGTATCGTATGTCACACCTTTTTCACTACCCGCTTTTTCAGTGATAGTGTAAGTGTAATCACCTGCTGTTTCGAACTCAATTTCTTTGAAAGTAACGGTGCCGTCTGCAGCGTTTTTAGCTGTCGCAACGACTTCTTCACCTTTTTTAAGTTCGAATTCGTATTTATCAGCTTCAAGTTCTTTACCGTTCAAGACTTTCTTAGCTGTGATAGTTTCTTTAGCTGGAGTTGCTTTATAAGTGTTAGTGAAAGTTGGTTCTGCAGATGTGACAGTTGCTGTTAAAACTCCACTTTGGAAAGTTGCTGCTACAGTAACTTCCTTGGCTTCTGTATCAAATGTAACGCCTGCAACTGCTGTTGAAGTGTCCTCTTTGATGATGTAGTGATAAGTTCCCGCACCTTTTACTTGGAGATTCTCAAAGGTAATAGTTCCATCAGCTTTTGATTTTGCTGTGGCTACAGGGGCCTTCAAGTTCTCTGCAGAAAATAGGTTAAAGGTAAACTCATCCGCTTTTGGAAGTTTATCTGTACGTCCTTCTACTACTTTCTTAGCCGTCACATTGAATACAGCTGGAACAGGTTCATCTTTAAGATGAATAGTAGAACCCGCAGCACCGAGTTTAACTGTATACTCTTTTTCATCTAGTTTATAACCTGCTGGGGCAGTCTTCTCTTTGATCTTAAACGTTTTACCTTCCCATTTCTGATCATAAGTTTTCGTAAGCGCTACTCCTTTTTCATTCGTAGTCACTTCTGTTGTTTCACTTGCATCATCTGCTGCTGTCACAGTATATACTGCACCCGAAACTGGAGCAAGAGTGAAGGCATCAGTCTTATGAATCTTAATTTGGTAAGCAGTAGATGCTACAATCGTACCAGAAATCAAAGATGTCGCCTCAGCTGTCATATCAAGGGCTCCCGGACGACTTGTATTCTGTGCTAATTTAGTCCCGTCAGCCAATGACAGAGCAACCCTATTTCCTACTTTACTTCCATCATTAGGAGTTGTTGTGTTATAAGATACTATATAAGAGGTCGTTCCATCTTTAAAAATGATATCGAATGAAGTATAGTTTTCGTTCCACGAAACGGTATAGTCTTTTCCCTCCGTTAACAATACTGCATCATCTGGAACAGCAGAAGTCCCAACAGTGATATTTGCCTTATAAACTTTTAGAGTCTCAGGAATATACTGTGCAGGAGTGTAACTAGTATCATCATTTGGTATAGTATCATGTAATACAATATTTTGTCCTAAGTCTTGTTTCTCTGTATTTACACGTACACGCCAGGTAGACCATGCATCTCCCTTGCTAACCGATCCAATCTCAGCCAGTTTTGGAGAGTTCCAATTTTCAAGGGCAGCACGACCCCCAATTTTAGCATAATTTTCAGTACCAACTTTGGGACCATCGATTGTTTTTGATGAATAAATGTGAGTCACTTCTTGCTTTAATGAGGATGAATTAAAGTTAATGCGGGTTTTATTCTGATCCTTTAAGAATCTAAAAGAAACAGAAAAATTCCCTGACACATCCTTTACCTTATCTCCACCAGTTTTCTCTAGATATTTATCCAAGTTTTTCAAGGTGATTTTTGCTTTCCCACCTTGATCAGTACCATTTGAAGTCACTTCTGCTTCTCCAATAGTAACTTTTGTTGTCGGATCAATTAAATCCTGACTCCCTTCATAAACTGCCATAGGAGCAGGTATATCAAAGGTAAAATAATCTCCATTATTCAGATGTTCATTATACTGTTTGAGATCAAAGGTCACGCGAAGCTTATATGCTAAATTCGTACGAAGCGAGAAATCTCCTTCTGAACTCACATTTTGCTTAGTGTCTGAAGCATCTAATAGATCGATGCCTGTAATTACTTGTGTCAATTCTTTTGAAACAGGATTATCTGCTTTAACAATCCCTACCAAAACAGATGCTAGAGCTAAAATAGCAAAAGTTAACGCAGAAAATTTAGAAAGCATGTTTAACGCTTTGCTTTTCGACATTTCTTCTCCTCTTTTCTATATGAAATTTTTATTTCTAATCTCCCTAAGAGATTACATCATACCATTTTGACAACCCCTATCACTAACTAGAGTTTATCTGATATATTATAACATTTCAATACAATCTATTCAAGTATATTAACTTAAAAATACACGTATTTGCACCATTCTATAACCTAGCCATTCAATTTTGAACTATTTATATCGGTAAACTGATATAAATAGCTTAATATATATTATATCTACAATTAGGCCAATCTTTGATATTATAGTAAAAAGCCAGTCATTTTGACTGGCTTTCTTTTCATTCTAATTGAATCTTAGCTCAATGCGTCATCCATTGAAAGAACTTCGTGGAAGACACGTTGTGTCAATTCAGTTTTTTGTTCTGGAGTGAGGTATTTAGTGTTTACACAGTATCCAGAGATACGTACGATAACGTCTTCACCTGACATAATCTTTTCGTAAACATCGTTCAAGTCCATAACGTTCAAGTTAACGTGTTGTCCACCGTTTTC
>CAUPXG010000031.1:0-7863 GCA_963515155.1 Streptococcus oralis
TTTAGTAAAACTTAACTTTGTTCTCGAAATGAACTGGGTGAAAAGCCAAAATATTTTTTAAAAGCCTTTGAAAAGTAAAGGGGATCTGAGAAACCGACAGAATAGGCGATAAATTGGATAGGTTCACGGGTGTTTTTGAGGAGTTGTTTAGCTCGATGCATTCGGACATATTCCAGATATTCTTTAGGTGAGCTTTGGTGCTCCTCCTTGAAAATGGTTGTTAGATAGCTGCGATGAACGGACAACTTAATTGCCATATCTTGAATGCTGAGGTTAGGATTGGGATATTGAGTGTCAATTATCTGCTTGCAAGCTAGATAGAGTTGCTGGCTTGCAGATAGGGTATTTGCTTGGGGCTTATAGGCAACGCTGCCCAAGTGAAAGATGAGTTCATAAAGTTGGCCCATAATGTGGAGTTGAGCTAGTTGGTTAGATTTGGTCTGCTCGGCGAAGTAAACCAAGTTCTCAACAATTTTCCCAATCCTATCTGTTTTTCGTTCCTGGTTAGCAAGTAGGTAGCAGTCTTCGGCAATTTGAGAGTGATTGAAGTAGTCATAAACCCTACCGCCAGTCACTCCCAGCCAGTAGTAAGACCAAGGTTCTTCTTTGTCAGCCTGATAAAAGGTAAGTTCATTTGGCTTGAGCAGAAAGAGATCTCCAGCTTTTAAATCGACAATTTTTCCTTTGTAATGAAATTGACCTTTCCCTTTGGTAATGTAGTGAAGAACGTAGGTATCTCTAATAGCTGGTCCAAAAGAGTAGTTAGGAGTGCACTCTTCGTATCCGTAGAAGCTAAGTGCAAGATCAATTGTTCCTGTTTGGTATTCTGAAAAAACAAGCATATTTTGCCTCCTACCTAACATTTTACCATATTTCCCTAACATAATTCTATTTTAGGAAGCGATTTCATGAGGTAAAATATTAGTAAATATGGAGGTTCAGAAATGGCTATCAAAATAGACAAACATCTATTCTACATCAATACAAAAAATTCCAGTCTTATCATTGAGGAAAGGGATGGATACCTTTTGCTTAAACACTTAGGCAGAAAAATCGAATCCTATCATTTTTCCAATACAGTATTTGAGCGAGATCATGCATTTTCTGGTAATCCGAAGTCGAATGAGCGGAGTTTTAGCTTAGATACCCAGCGGCAGGTTTTGGGTCAGCATGGTTTAGGAGACTTTCGGCAACCTTCTCTGCAAGTCCAACATGCTAATAATGAAGTAACAGATTTTCGGTTTGTTGAGAGTCAGCTGATTAAGGGAGGTTTGGAAGTTCCAGGACTGCCTAGCCCTCACAGTACAGAAGATGCAGAAACACTGGCTTTTATTTTAGAGGATACAGTAGCTCACTTACGTCTCACTCTCTATTACACAGCTTTTGAGGATAGCAATACCATTGCAACCTTTACTAAGCTGGAAAATATCGGTAGAGAGACAGCAGTCATACATAAGAACTTGAGCTTAATGGCAGATTTATCGGCAGGGACTTATGATGTGATTAGTTTACAGGGAGCTTATGCTAGGGAGAAAACAGTTCGTCGTCACAAGCTAGAACAGGGAATTTTCAAAATAGCTTCCAACCGAGGAGCTTCTGGTCACGCGCAGACTCCAAGCCTTATCCTTTGTGATAGTGAAACGACGGAAGAGGCTGGTCAAGTTTGGGCAATTCAGCTCCTTTATAGCGGAAACTTTGAAGCTTGGATTCAGCAAAATCAGTTGAATGAAGTTCGGCTAGGTATTGGTATCAATGAAGATAACTTTGCTTGGAAACAGGAAGCGGGGCAGACTTTCTATAGTCCTGTTGCTCTGTTGAATTATTCGGCTCAGGGTTTGACTGGTCTTAGTCATGAGAGCCAAGCTTTTGTTCAAGAGCATATCATTCCTAAAGCATTTGCGAAGCGAGAGCGGCCAATTTTAATCAATAACTGGGAAGCAACTTACTTTGATTTCAAAAAAGAAAAGTTGCTAGAGTTAGCAGATGAGGCACAGAAAGTTGGTATTGAGCTCTTTGTTCTCGATGATGGCTGGTTTGGCAACCGTTTTGATGACAATCGGGCTCTGGGCGACTGGTTTGTCAATGAAGATAAGCTAGGCGGCAGTTTGACAGAGCTCATAGCAGAAGTTCATAGCAGAGGATTGCAGTTCGGTTTATGGGTTGAGCCAGAAATGATTTCCGTAGACAGTCAGCTGTATCGGGCACATCCAGACTGGGCTATTCAAGTACCCGATCGGGATCATACTTACTCTCGCAATCAACTCGTATTGGATTATGCTAATCCAGATGTGGTAGCCTATATCAAAGAAAGACTGGATCAGCTGTTTAGTCAGCACGATATTGACTACATAAAATGGGATATGAATCGTAATATTACCAATCTTGGGAATGGCACTAACTATCTGGCGACCAAAATGCAGTCACATAAGTATATCTTGGGGCTTTATGAAATTGTAAGATATTTGACAGAGAAATATGAGAATATTTTATTTGAGTCCTGCTCAGGTGGTGGTGGACGAAATGATCTTGGTATGATGCGGTATTTCCCTCAAGTCTGGGCTAGTGACAATACTGATGCCATAGCTCGTTTGCCAATCCAATATGGATCTTCTTATCTTTATCCGACTATTTCAATGGGTTCCCATGTGTCGGCAGTGCCTAATCATCAGATGGGTCGGATTACTCCACTAGCAACACGTGGTCATGTAGCTATGATGGGAAATCTGGGGTATGAGCTTGATTTGACTAGTCTATCAGATGAAGAGAAAGCTGTGATTGCTGACCAGGTGAAGTTGTATAAAGAATTACGGCCAGTGGTCCAGTTAGGGCGTCAGTATAGACTAATCAATCCAGATGTTGCCTCCAATGAAGCAGCGGTTCAATTTAACTATGGAAATCAAACGATTGTAACCTACGTCCGAGTCTTATCAGTTGTGGAAACGATGGAAACAACCTTGAAACTAAAAGACTTAGAGGAAGATGGACTTTATGAGCTGCAGGAAAATGGCGCAGTTTACTCAGGTGCAGAACTCATGTATGCTGGTATCACTATGAATCTTCCGCAAGGAGATTATCTTAGCAGACAGTTGCATTTTATTAAAAAATAAGGAGGCTAGACCATGAAATGGTATAAAAAGATGAGCTTAGCTGCTATTACAGGACTGTCCCTTTTGGGGCTGTCAGCTTGCAGCAGCCAAGGGGAGTCGACAGATGGTAAGGTAACGATTGAGTATTTCAATCAGAAGGGTGAAATGGTTGATACCCTTCGTGAGATTGCAAAAGACTTCGAAAAAGAAAATCCGAATGTGCATGTGAAAGTGGTGAATGTTCCTAACGCTGGGGAAGTACTCAAAACTCGAGTTCTGGCTGGAGATGTTCCTGATGTTGTCAATATCTATCCCCAGTCTATTGAATTGCAAGAATGGGCTAAAGCTGGGTACTTTGAAGATTTATCTAATAAAGATTATCTCAAGCGAGTTAAGAATCATTACGCAGATAAATATGCGATAGATGGAAAGATTTACAATATCCCTTATACTGCTAATGCTTATGGTATCTATTACAACAAAGATAAATTTAAAGAACTGGGATTGAAAGTTCCAGAGACTTGGGAGGAATTTGAGGAATTAGTTGATACGATTATAGCAAAAGGGGAAACACCTTTTGCCATTGCAGGAGCAGATACTTGGACCTTGAATGGTTATCATCAGTTAGCTCTTGCCACTTCTACAGGAGGTGGTAAGGAAGCGAATGATTACCTACGTTTTTCCAAGCCAAATGCCATCAAGTCTTCAGATTCAGTGCTTAAAGATGATTTCAGGCTGTTAGATTTATTCCGCAAAAAAGGTGCCATGCAAACCAACTGGCAGGGAGCAGGCTATACTGATGTTGTCGGTGCCTTCGCTAGAGGCGATGCCCTAATGACTCCAAATGGTTCTTGGGCTATCACAGCAATCAATGCGCAAGATCCTAAGTTTAATGTTGGAACTTTCCCTTTCCCTGGAAAGCAAAAAGGACAAAGCTTGACCATTGGAGCAGGAGACCTAGCTTGGTCTATCTCGTCAAGTAGTAAGCACAAGAAAGAAGCCAATGCTTTTGTTGAATATATGTCACGTCCTGAAGTTATGCAGAAATATTATGATGTGGACGGCTCACCAACAGCTATTGAAGGTGTCAAGGAAGCAGGTTCAGATGCACCACTAGCTGGTCTTGCTGAATTAGCATTTACAGACCGACATCTCGTTTGGCTAGCTCAAGACTGGACCAGTGAAAGTGATTTTTATACCTTGACCGGGAACTATATTACAACTGGAAACAAAGAGGATATGGCGAAAGCACTAAATGCCTTCTTCAATCCGATGAAAGCAGACGTAGAGTAGGAGTAGATCCACTATGAAAAAATTGATTGAGAAATATTGGGGCTGGCTCTTTGTCCTAGTTCCCCTTGTACTACAGGCTGTATTTTTCTATGTGCCCATGTTTCAAGGTGCCTTCTACAGCCTGACAAACTGGACTGGTTTGACCTATAATTATAAGTTTGTCGGACTCAATAACTTTATGCTCCTCATGAGCGATCCTAAGTTTATGAACGCGATAGGCTTTACATTTATCATTACTATTTGTATGGTGGTTGGTGAGATTATGCTGGGAATCTGGATAGCACGAGCTCTCAACTCGAAGATAAAGGGGAAAACTTTCTTCCGAGCTTGGTTTTTCTTCCCTGCTGTCCTATCTGGATTGACTGTGGCTCTTATCTTTAAGCAACTTTTCAACTACGGATTGCCAGCTATAGGGAATACCTTAGGAATTGAATTTCTTAAAACCAGCCTTCTAGGAACGAATGGCGGTGCAATCTTTGCAGCAATCTTCGTCTTGCTTTGGCAAGGGGTAGCCATGCCTATTATCATCTTCTTAGCTGGCCTTCAGTCTATCCCGACTGAGATTACAGAAGCAGCTCGAATTGATGGAGCTAGCAGCAAACAAATTTTTTGGAAGGTGGAACTTCCTTATCTCCTACCAAGCGTTTCCATGGTCTTTATCTTGGCTCTAAAAGGTGGTTTGACAGCATTTGATCAAGTCTTTGCCATGACAGGTGGCGGTCCGAATAATGCGACCACCTCTCTAGGACTTCTGGTATACAACTATGCTTTTAAGAGCAATCAATTTGGTTATGCCAATGCCATTGCTGTTATCTTGTTTCTCTTGATTGCGGTTATTTCTATTATCCAGTTGAGAGTATCTAAGAAATTTGAAATCTAAGAGGAGAAGCCCGATGAAAAATGCAGAAAGAAAAGCTAATTTTAGTAAATATATCTTGCTAACACTGGGGTCTATTATCATTTTAATTCCACTCTTAGCAACGATATTCAGTTCCTTTAAGTCTACAAAAGACATCGTTAATAATTTTTTCGGATTTCCGACTCAACCGACCTTAGAAAATTTCCAACGCCTTTTGGCTGATGGTATCGGAGGCTACTATTGGAATTCAATTGTAATCACGGTTCTATCTTTGGCTGTTGTCATGATTTTTATTCCCATGGCTGCTTACTCTATCGCTCGTAATATGTCTAAGAAAAAAGCTTTTGGTATTATGTATACGCTCTTGATTTTAGGGATTTTCGTTCCTTTTCAAGTTATCATGATTCCTATTACAGTTATGATGAGTAAGCTAGGACTAGCCAACACTTGGGGATTAATTATTCTCTATCTGGCTTACGCTGTTCCACAGACTCTCTTTCTCTATGTAGGCTACATTAAGATTTCCATTCCAGACAGTCTGGATGAGGCAGCAGAAATTGACGGTGCTGGAAAGTTTACAACCTATTTCAAGATTATCTTTCCTATGATGAAACCAATGCATGCGACAACCATGATTATCAATGCCCTCTGGTTCTGGAATGACTTCATGCTTCCTCTCTTGGTACTCAATAAAGACTCCAAGATGTGGACTCTGCCACTCTTCCAATATAACTACACAGGTCAATACTTTAATGATTATGGACCGAGCTTTGCTTCTTATGTTGTTGGGATTATCACCATTACTATCGTTTATCTCATCTTCCAGCGCAACATTATTGCTGGAATGAGCAACGGGGCAGTGAAGTAAGCTCAAGATACAAAACCTGTAAAAAGCTCACAGTGCATACAAAGGCAACCACATCCGTAAACTACTGAATTAGTAACGGCTGTGGAAGATTCATCTTTTTCGCACAGAGCTTAGGGCGTGTTCTATTCAGCGCACGGGAAAGAGTATATAAGACAAGATTTTAGAGGAGAAGACTATGGCTATTCAAAATAAGACCATGCTGATTACTTACTCAGACAGCCTGGGGGAGAATTTAAAAGATTTATATGACAATTTAGAAAAGCATTTTGGGGATGCGGTTGGAGGAGTGCATTTGCTCCCTTTCTTCCCATCAACTGGTGACCGGGGGTTCGCCCCAGTAGACTATGAAGAGGTTGATTCATCCTTTGGTGACTGGGAGGATGTAGAAAAGCTGGGCGAGAAATATTATCTCATGTTTGACTTTATGATCAACCACATCTCACGCCAGTCCAAGTATTATAAGGATTTTCAGGAAAAGAAGGATCAGAGTGAGTATCGTGACCTCTTTCTCAGCTGGGATAAGTTTTGGCCAGAAAATCGTCCGACGCAAGCTGATGTTGATTTGATTTATAAGCGTAAGGATCGTGCACCTAAGCAAGAAATCGTCTTTGCAGATGGAAGCACTGAGTATCTGTGGAACACCTTTGGTGAAGAGCAGATTGATCTAGATGTTCGCAGTCAGGTAACTAATGATTTCATCAAGAAAACATTGCGTCAACTGTCAGAGCATGGCTGTGATCTGATTCGTTTAGATGCATTTGCCTATGCAGTCAAAAAGTTAGATACCAATGATTTCTTTGTTGAGCCAGAAATCTGGGATCTCTTAGAAAAAGTCCAGCAGCAAGCGGCTGAGTTTGGGACGGATATTTTACCAGAAATTCATGAGCATTATTCTATCCAGTTCAAGATTGCAGAGCATGGCTACTTTGTCTATGATTTTGCGCTACCGATGGTAACTCTTTATTCTCTATACAGTGGTAAAGCTGAGCGTCTAGTCAAGTGGCTTGAAATGAGTCCTATGAAGAAATTCACAACACTGGATACTCACGATGGTATTGGGGTTGTTGATGTTAAGGATATTCTGAGTGATGAAGAAATTGACTTTGCGACCAATGAACTATATAAGGTCGGGGCCAATGTCAAGCGTAAGTATTCCTCAGCTGAGTACAATAATCTGGACATTTACCAGATTAACTCGACTTACTACTCAGCCTTGGGCGATGACGACAATAAGTACTTCATTAGTCGTCTGATTCAGGCTTTTGCTCCAGGGATTCCACAGGTCTATTATGTTGGTTTCTTAGCTGGGAAAAATGACCTTGAACTGCTAGAAAACACTAAGGAAGGCCGCAATATCAACCGTCATTATTACAGTAATGAGGAGATTGCTGAAGAAATCAAGCGTCCAGTTGTGCAAGCCTTGCTCAAGCTTTTCAGTTACCGCAACCAGTCTGCTGCCTTTGACCTAGATGGCACTATTGAAGTGAATCTATTGGATGAAAATAGCCTCCGGATTGTCCGTAGCAATGCAGATAAGTCGGTCACTGCTCAAGTAGTTATCAACCTCAAAGAATTGACATATAGCGCTAGTGAAAATGACCAAGCTATCACTTTTGAATAGAGATAAGAAAAGAGAAGAATAATGGTAGAATTAAATCTGAAAAATATCTATAAAAAATATCCCAACAGCGACCACTATTCGGTGGAAGACTTCAATCTAGATATCAAGGACAAAGAATTTATCGTCTTTGTCGGTC
>CAUPXG010000032.1:0-7447 GCA_963515155.1 Streptococcus oralis
ATTTAGACTGTGGATTTTCGAAAATATCCCCAAACATCTCGTTAAATCGGGATTTGACGAGCTCGTTATATTTCTCTGACTGTTTTTTACGAAAATTATAAATCTGCCTTATAGTATCCAGTTTCTTTGATATTATCTTCTGTTCTTGTATATCAGGCAAGAAAAATGAGATATCTTTAATTTTAGCTACTGAAAGATGTTTTACTGTAACAAAAGGCGTCTTATCTTCAATTTCTTTCAAGAATTTAGGAATCAACCAAGATATGTAACCTTCATCTACACTTTTATTCATAATTTTAATTTTACAGACACGTTGATTAAGTAGCGCTAAATCCCCCTCCCATTTTTTCAATATAAAACTGCCATCCATTGTAATCAATAAATCTCCATTTTTAATAAGATATTCTTCGGGATAGGCTCCTTCAAAGTAGGTATCAGAAAAACCTCTTTCTACATCTCGAATTCGTATTAAGGGGAGACCAATTTTTTTATCGTTAAATTGTGATGATTTAAAAGCATAACCAGATAAAATATCACAAACTTCCCCCAACTTCACTTTTTTCATACATCCATCTCCCTACTTGAGTAATTCTTCTAACTCTGCCAAGCCAGCTTGAATTTCTTTTTCTAGATCATTAATTTTCTTTAAGATGACTTCTGTTGGTTCATACTCAACTCTTTCATACTCAATTTCTTTGTATTTATTGATCGATAAATCATAATCATTATCCTTTATCTCATCGACTGGAACAAAGAAAGACTGGTCTGTTCTCTTACGTTCTGCTTCGTTGTCAAGTTGATGGAAACGTTGAGTAATATCTGGAATATCATTATCACTGATCGGTTGTCGTTTATCATCCAAACTTAAACCATCTGCTTTCATATCATAAAACCAGACCTTGTCCGTGCCGCCATTTCCAGTTTTTGTAAAGATGAGAATGGCAGTTGAGACTCCAGCATAAGGTTTGAAAACGCCACTTGGCATTGAGATTACAGCATCTAATTTATGATTCTCAACAATTTCTTGACGAATTCCTTTATGGGCTTTAGAAGAACCAAAGAGGACACCGTCAGGTACGATAACCGCTGCACGTCCCCCTGGTTTCAATGTACGCAAGAAAAGAGCAAGGAAAAGTAATTCTGTTTTTTTTGTTTTTACAGTCGCAAGAAGATCATTTGAAGTTGAATCGTAGTCAAGTGATCCCTTAAATGGAGGATTTGCTAAAACCAAAGTGTACTTATCTGCTTCTTCATTATCTTGAGATAGTGAGTCAAGATAACTAATTTGGGGATTTTCCACTCCATGCAGCATCATGTTCATTGCACCAAGTCTCAGCATAGTTGTATCCGTATCATTTCCATGAAACATATTGTTATGAAAATGGTTGATATTATCTGGATTGGTTTCCCATTCATCTTTCTTACGCTTTAAGTAACGGCTAGCAGAGACTAAGAAACCAGCAGACCCCATAGCAGGATCTGAGATGATATCTTTGATAGTTGGTTGCATCAACTCAACCATCATATCGATGATGTGACGAGGCGTACGAAACTGTCCATTTTTACCTGCTGTTGACAATTTTGATAGTAGATATTCATAGATGTCTCCAATATCATTCACTCCCTGTGTGTCACTATCAAAATCTATATCTGAACCTCTAGTTGGAAATTCGTCTAATATAGAAATAACCTTTTGCAATGTAGCTGGTTTATTAATTTGAAAGATAGCTTCTCGCATATAACGTGAAAAAGCTGTATCGTCAGTATCACCCTTAAGATTCTTAATAAATGGAAAAATCTCCTGAGTCATTAATCGATAAACTTCCTGAGCATCTCCTATATTTTTAAAGGTTGACCAACGGTATTCAGGTTTGTCTTTTGGAAAAATTCCCTCATAAGAAATCCCTAGAAACTCAGCATCGCTTTCGCGTCCAAGTTCGACACTATCCAAATCCTTCATAAACAGAAGATAAGTCAATTGTTCAATATTTGTTAGAGGATTTGCATTTCCTTCAGTCCACAGCATTTCCCACAGCTGATCAATTTTATTTTTTAATTCGCCTGTAATCATATTAGTCTCTTTTCTTTGGTTTTTAAAATTATGAATATCACTATTTTAACAGATTTTCAATCAAGCTTCAATTATGTTTCTTTCTATTAAAATTTCTTTCAAAAATAAAAAAGCAAACACAAAATATGGTTCACTTTTTTAAACTTTTCTATTCTCCATCCTTCCAGTTCCGAGCAATCTCTTCGTCTTTCTGGAGTTGGTCTACCAGTTCCTCTACGGAGTCAAATTTGACCATATCGCGGACACGGTCTAGCCAGTAGACCATGACGGTCTCACCATAAATATCATCTGAAAAATCAAAAATATTGACTTCAAAACGCGGCTCTTCTCCATCGAAAGTAACATTTTTCCCAACACTTGCCATGCCACGATATCTCTGACGTTGTACTTCTACATCGACTACGTAAACACCGTCTGCTGGCATATAAGTTCGATCTCTTAGGACCAGATTGGCTGTTGGATAACCGATAGTACGCCCACGAGCATTTCCATGAACGACCATTCCACGGGTTGGGAGCGGTGTGCCGAGTAGATGGTTGACTTCCTTGACATCTCCATCAAGAATAGCTTGACGAATTCGTGTGGAACTAATCTTGCCCTTCTCATCCTCAACTGGAGGAACAATAATGATCTCTCCATCAAAATAGTCCTTCAGGTCATCCGCAGTTTTCTTATCTGAGCCAAAGGTGTAATCAAATCCTGCTACGATAATCGCTGGTTTTAAAGCTCTAACATAAGTATCAAAGAATTCTTGACCCGTTAAACTAGCAAATTTGCTACTAAAATCCAGTAAGAAAAGAGCCTCTACTCCGTGCCACTTCATCTTGTGCTCCCGTTCCTCATGATTGACGATATGGAGCATGAGCTCAGGTTGGTAAGGTTGTAAGGCAAGTTTTGGTGACTCTGTAAAAGTCATCACGACAACTGGCAGATAATCCTTCATCGAAGCCTTGCTGGCCACCTCAAAAAGTTTCTGATGCCCCTTGTGGATGCCATCAAAATAACCTAGTACAAGGACTGTTTTACCCGGTACTGCAATGTCTTTTTCGTTCTTAATAGGTACTGTTGTAATCATGAAACTATTATATCATAGAGCAAGTCTTTTCGCTAAGAGGAAATCCCAAATGTCGTTTTTTGCTCCTGAACTGACCTTGATAGACAATTCAAGCTATGAGTTTTAAAAAAATAGCACCTCCTAAGAGATGCTATCATTTGGTAACTAGTTTACTGTTTCTTCCAAGTCTTTTAACTTAACCGAAACAATCTTAGAAACACCTGATTCTTGCATGGTAACTCCATAGATAGAGTCCGCTGCTGCCATCGTCCCCTTTCGGTGAGTCACGACGATAAACTGACTATCCTTGTCAAAGCGGTTGAGATAATCCCCAAAACGTTTAACATTGGCTTCATCAAGTGCCGCCTCTACCTCATCCAAGATAACAAAAGGAATAGTTTTGACTCGAATGATAGAGAACAACAAGGCCAAGGCCGATAGGGCTTTTTCACCACCACTCATGAGGTTGAGAGACTGGATTTTCTTACCTGGTGGTTGGACAGAAATCTCCACACCAGCTGTTAAAAGATCGCCCTCAGTCAATATCAAGTCCGCCTGACCTCCACCAAACATCTGTCTAAAGGTCACTTTAAAGGACTCACGAATAGCTTCAAAGGTTGATTTAAAGCGTTCCTTAACCTCATCATTCATCTCTGTGATGGTCTCAAGGAGCAGGTTCTTCGCAGACAAAATATCATCTCGTTGGCTATTTAGGAAATCCAAACGATTGTGGACTTCTTCGTATTGTTCAATAGCATCCAAATTGACTGGACCGAGTGAGCGAATAGCCTTCTCAAGATCCTTAACCTCTTGCTCTGCCAGATTGAGATCTTCCAACTCATGCGCTTTTTCTAGTGCCTCAGTGTAGCTGATCTGGTACTGGTCAGTTAATTGAGCTTGTAGATAGCGCAAGCGGTCGCTGACCTTTTCTTTCTTGGCTTCAGCACGTGTTTGTTTGCGAATCCACTCTTCATTCTGCTGGCGAGCCTGATCCAAATGGCTGGCAATATCATCCAGCTGGCCTTCGATATCATCCAACTCAAACTGCTTGCGAATCAAACCTTGTTGGAGGTTTGTTTTCTGAGTTTTGGCCTCTTCCGCCTGCTGACTTAGCAAATCCGTATCAACTTTCTCAAGATTATCAACCTTTTCTTGGAGGAGACGTTGGACTTCCTCTTGTTCGAGATCCAGATTATCCAGTTCCTTACCTAGGCGATCAATATCAGTCACTTCATACCGCTTTTGTCCTTGCAGTTCGGACTTAAGCAAGCGAGCTTGCGCTACTTGTTCCTGCAAGTTTTGATAGCGTTCTTGAATAGCGTTTTTATTCGACTTAATCTCTTCAATCTCAGCTTCCAGATTTTGCTTTTCACTGGCAATGGTAGCAAGGCGCTCCTGGCATTTTTCCTTATCCGCTTGCCAATCTCCTAGAGAAAGACGATTTAATTCCTCTTCTTGAAGTTTCCAAAGCGTTTCTAATTCTTCGACTTGTTGACAAGTCTGCTGATAAGCGAGGGACAAGCCCTGCTCCTGAATACGTGCTTGTTCTCCTTGAGATTTGATGGCTTCTAATGATTCGGTCAATCTAGCCATCTCGTCTTGCAAGTTCTTCAAACTCTCTTCATCTTTACGCAAGCTCGCTTCTTCTTCAGCAATTTCTTTTTGTAATTGCTCTAGCTCTGGCTTGATGAAGATACTGTTATTCTGGCGATTGGCACCACCCGCGTAGGAACCACCTGTGCGCAATTCGGTACCATCAAGCGTCACCATGCGAACCTGATAACGAACTTGGCGAGCTGCCATACGCGCATGTTCTACAGTATCAAATATTGCTGTCGTTGCGAGCAAATTCTTGAAAATGGTTTCTAGTCTCTTATCAAACGACACCAAGTCATCAGCCATACCAAGGAAGCCTGGACTTGCTGCGACAGCGTCCTGATTCTGACTAGAAATCGTACGAGCCTTAATCGTTGTCAACGGAAGGAAGGTTGCACGACCGGCTCTGTTTCGCTTAAGGAAATCAATAGCCTTAGTCGCCGCATTCTCATCTTCTACGATGATGTGCTGAATGCTGGCTCCAAGCGCAATCTCAAGAGCTGTTTGATAATGAACATCAAAAGTCAAATGCTCACTGACTGCACCAATGATCCCACCTAAGCGGTCTTTTTCTTGGAGAACACTCTTAACACCCGCATAAAAGTTGCTATGATTTCTAAGGATATTCTCTAAACTCTGGGCTCTAGCCTGCTTGTTTTTGAGACTATCCAGACGGTCAAAGAGTTGGCTCTGCTGAGCTTGGTAAGAAACTTTCTGATCATCTTGTTCCTTGGCACTAGCTTGGTAGTCAGCCAATAATTTCTGAACCTGCTCCTTGGCAGTTTCAAGCTCAGACTTTTGCTGACTTGCTTTCTCTTTAGCTGTAGCCAATTGTTCTTTCAGTTTCTCAAGTTGATCTGCTTGTTTTTGAGATAACTGACGGCTGTTCTCTAGTTCATTGTCGATGCGGGTCAGTTGGTTTGAGACATCCGCTTCTTCTTGTAAAAGTGCCACAAAACGTTCACGCAAAAGCTCGATCATCTGGTCAGGATCATCTGAAAATGCCAACAACTCCGCTTCTAAACGATTGAGTTCCTTGTTGTTTTCAGCTAGACTTTCTTCTAACTGTTCCAAATTCCCTTCTTTTTCAGCCTTTTCCTTACTTAGAGCCTGTCTCTTATCTTCCAAAGTCGTCAAACGGGCTTGTGCTTCTTGTTGATTAAGGGCAACTTGCTCGGATTCCAGTTTGGATAGGGCTAGTTTTCGCTCTAAGTCACTGATTAGACTGGTCAAATCCATTAAGCTTCCTTGGTCTTTAGCCATTTCAGCTTGGAGATCTTGGCGTTTCTTTTTAAGAGTTTGATTTTCCTCTTCTAACTCTTCACGCTTTTGGTAATAGCTAGTCAAGAGTTCCTGAACTTGCGTTAGCTCTTCTTCTGTCAGCTCTAGTTCGGCCTTATTTTCCTTGATTTGGGCAACCAGTACATCCAAATAAATCGTCTTGCGTTGACTATCCAAGTCTAGAAACTTGCGAGCATTCTCGGCTTGTTTTGCAAGGGGCTTGATTTGATTGTCCAACTCATAGATAATATCCTCTAAGCGGTCTAGGTTGTCCTGAGTTTGTTGCAGTTTGCTTTCTGTTTCTTTTCTACGAGTTTTGTACTTTAAAACTCCAGCAGCTTCTTCAAAAATAGCTCGGCGTTCCTCTGGCTTGGAATTAAAAATCTCCTCAACCTTCCCTTGAGAGATGATGGAGAAGGAATCCCGTCCCAAACCAGTATCCAAGAAAAGGTCATGTACATCGCGCAGACGGACTTTTTTGCCATCAATTCGATACTCACTATCACCACTACGGTAAATATGACGTTCTACCTTAATGACTTGCCCCGCATCCTTGATAAAACCATCTTCATTATCCAAGGTCACGACAACAGAGGCATAATTGAGCGGTTTGCGGCTTTCAGTCCCAGCAAAAATGACATCAGGCATCTTACCACCACGAAGACTCTTGACACTGGACTCTCCCAAGGCCCATCGCAGACTTTCCGTGATATTTGACTTTCCAGATCCATTTGGCCCAACAACAGCTGTCACACCTTGATCAAAAACGACCTTGGTCTTGTCAGCAAAGGACTTGAATCCCTGAATCTCAATTTCCTTTAAATACATGAATCCAGCCCCTTCTCAACTGCATTTTTTGCGGCCTCTTGCTCTGCTAATTTTTTAGAACGGCCTTGGCCTTTTCCGATACTCTTGCCTTCAACCAGAACTTCTACATTAAAAACCTTATCATGAGCAGGCCCTGTCTCAGAGATAACCTGGTAGCGAATATCTACATCTCCATTGACCTGGAGCAACTCTTGCAGATGTGTCTTGTAATCCTTAATCATTTCAAAGTCACCTGCTTCAACCTTGGGAATCATGACCTGATAGATAAACTCTTTTACCCTAGCCACATCCTTGTCTAAAAGCAATGCTCCCAGAAAGGCTTCAAAAGCATCCCCAAGAATGGTGTCACGATTGCGCCCACCAGACTTTTCTTCCCCTTTTCCTAGCTTGATAAACTGATCAAACTGGCAATCACGCGCAAAACCAGCCAAACTTTCCTCACGGACAATCATGGCACGGAGTTTGGACAAATCGCCCTCTGGTTTCTTAGGATATTTTTTATACAGGTATTCTGAAATCAATAATTGCAGAACAGCGTCTCCTAAAAATTCCAAGCGCTCATTGTGTGAAATTTTTAAGAGGCGGTGCTCATTGGCATAACTCGTATGAGTAAAGGC
>CAUPXG010000033.1:0-7061 GCA_963515155.1 Streptococcus oralis
AGTGGAGCTAGACAAAGAAGCTCTGGATTTCATTGCCATCTCTACCAACGGAGACCTGCGCTCTGCTTATAATTCACTGGATTTAGCCGTACTCTCTACCCCAGAAGATGACAAGGGCATCCGCCATATCACACTTGATGTCATGGAAAACAGCCTGCAAAAGAGCTATATCACCATGGATAAGGACGGGGACGGCCATTACGATGTCCTCTCTGCCCTACAGAAGTCCATCCGTGGCTCTGATGTCAATGCCAGCCTCCACTACGCAGCTCGCCTCGTTGAGGCAGGAGACCTCCCTAGCCTAGCTAGACGCTTGACCGTTATCGCTTACGAAGATATTGGCCTGGCAAATCCAGACGCTCAAGTCCATACCGTTACAGCTCTGGAAGCTGCCCAGCGGATTGGCTTTCCTGAAGCCCGTATCCTTATTGCCAATATTGTTATTGATCTGGCTCTATCGCCCAAGTCCAACTCAGCCTATCTGGCCATGGACAAGGCTTTAGCTGACCTAAGAAAGAATGGAAACCTCCCCATTCCCCGCCACTTACGAGACGGCCACTATGCCGGCAGCAAGGAATTGGGCAACGCACAGGACTATCTCTACCCTCACTCCTATCCTGGCAATTGGGTCAAGCAGGACTATCTGCCTGACAAGATAAAAGATGCCAATTACTTCACGCCTAATGAGAATGGCAAATACGAGCGAGCCCTTGGAATGACTAAGGATAAGATTGACGACTTAAAAAAATGATGACATCGTTTGCAAAAAATCACATTTTTCTCTTGAATTTTTCAAAATTTATGGTATTATAATTATAGAAACGCTGTGGTGTACGACTTCACACTTAAGTGTTGACCGACTATTTTTTGTATTATTAGGGAAACAAAAGACTTCTAACAGCATGCAAGCCGTGTCACGCGGAAGCAGCTTCAGTTAGAGCGAGTTGCCCACCTGCTTAATTGCGCGGGTTCAATACAAATCGTGAAGGTCCGGCACCAATACAGCTTTTTCTATTGCCTCCTTAGCTCAGCTGGCAGAGCAGCGGACTCTTAATCCGTGGGTCGCAGGTTCGATCCCTGCAGGGGGCATCTAAATCAACAGGAAAAAGCCTTGATTTATAAGGCTTTTTTGCTTGTCTATAACTGATTTGCCCCATCATTTGCCCCACATTTTTTTATGAGCAATCTTTCCAAACATCTCTAATTTGATTAAATTCTTCAAAAATTTTCTCTTCTAAAGTGTGTCCATATACTTCTACTAACATTGAAATATCTCTATGCCCTAGAATTTTTGCAATAACTCCAAGGTCAAATCCTTTGTGCCAGAGGTAGCTTCCATAGGTATGACGTGCTCCTTTTGTCGTGATAATTGGATAAATATCTAATTCATTTAAAAGAACACTCAAAGCTTTATTGACACTTGCAATATCTGGTACCAAGTGAATATATCCATAATGCTGAAAAATCATTTTATACCTATTCTTGATTCCTAGCTCTTTATTAGCCTTCTCCTGTTCAATTTTTAGGACTTGTAATATCTTAATACATTCTTCGTCTATCGGTACCATCCGAATAGACGTTTTATTTTTTGGAGGGACAAATTTATGAGAAAGGGTATTAAACCTCCTATATGTTTTTAGCAGTCCTCTGTCAAAGTCAACTTCATTCCAAGTTAACGCTATTAACTCTCCAAACCTCATGCCTGTTTTTAATAGAAAATAGACAATATAAGGAACAATTGAACGTTGGTAATCAAATTTTCTCTTTACTGCTAAAAGTAAATCCAGATAGTCCTTTTCTGTATGTAAATATTTCTCTTCTGTCATCTGTTGTTCTTTGGATGAAAATAACTCGACATGTTGTGTAAAATCATCTATTAGAACTTTGTCTGCAATTGCCATTTGGATGCTCTGATGAATCCCAGTATTCAATCTACCAAGAAAATTTCTACCAACTGTTTGTCCATACTTATTCATAATTCTTTGGTATTCACTCGCACGAATTTGAGTGACTTTTTTATTTCCAAATAATCTTTCAATTGTGTTTTTACGGAGAAGATATTTTTTCTTTGTCTCTTCCGACCTACTACTCGGTAGAATTTTTAGTTCAAGCCATTCTTGATACAGATCTACAAGAGAAATATCTCTAGAAATTCTTTTTCCTAAACGAAGTTCTTGCAGAATCGGTTCAGCTTCTGACTCTGCAAGTTTTTTTGTTTTAAAACCGCTATTATGAACAACAGTTTTCCCTTCGCTACGAATTTCATAGGTCCATAAATTACTATCTCCTCGCTTTCGATAACGAACACTTGCCATATTACGCCACCTCAGTTCCTAGAATCTCATTTACAACACTTTTTGGAACAACCATCAAACGTTTGCGATTATAAAATGTATAGCCTCGTGAGACAAGTAATTCTCTTGCCTGATGAATGATATCATTTGCTGTATGAGGGCGATAGCCCATTTCAATTAATTCTTTGTTACTAATTAAATTATTGTCCATAGTTATCCTCCTTATTTATTTCCTAAATTCAGAAACTCACCTACAAGTAGTTGTAATTCTGTATTTAATTTAGGGAGATTCTGTATTAATACTTCTTTTAATTCTTCCGCAAATTGGTTCGTTTCTTCTCTCAATAGTTTGCGGACTCTTGTTTTTTTCTTTTTGATGCTGTCTGATTTTAAATTTGGAAAAGCCAATGATAACAGTTCAGGATTGTTGAGAAAGATAATTGTAAATGCTCTTTGCTCTACTCGAATATGTTCTAGCTTATAAAATCCGAAATTATCAAGTCGATTCATAATATCTTGGACCATCTCCTCACCAATCGCTTTAGTTCTGAGTTGGAACTCTAGTCTCCACCAGAACGGATTTACATCCAAATCTAGCTTCTCTTCTCGCTTGTGAGCAATGATTTCTTTATTCTTATCATATAGCCTAACTTGTACATTACTACCGCTAGAACCCCAATATTTCGTCTCTAATTCGCACCCTCGACCATAGAAGACCTTATGGGTAACACCACCTTTAATATGTTGCAAATTAACGATTTCAGGCCTGTTGAAAATATCAAATGCCAAATCAAAACGAGACAAACGTACCGTCAATGAATTCAATCTGGCAAAGTACATTAATTGCCTCCATACTTTCATTCCATCAAATTCTTTTAAAGTGTTAGGATTGAAATCAATCCGAATCAATTGTTCACCTCCATAAGTGGATAATTGAAAGAATATAATATTGATCGAATCATACTCATTAAAAACTTTAGCTAAAGTAAAGACATCATCTCGAACATTATCATATATTTCAAATGAGTCTACTCTTGTACTTATTGCCTGTTTCAGATTTTTGAAAATTCGTCTTAGGGAACCAATGTCTGTATCCCAGATAACCGTTAGTCTATCGATACTGACATCTAACCTCTGTACTAATTCTCCTACATCACATCGTTCTTGAATGCTTCTTAAATCTTGTATAGAAACCAACAAAATTGTCCCCCCTTCTTTTAGATTTTTTAGGCCTCAGAAACACCGTAAAATCAACGTTTGCTCGTTCCGTCGTTCTTTGGACGTTGTCCTAAGTGTCCCTTTTTGCTGGCTGTTAGAATAGCCAGCTTTTGCTTGGCTAGAAATTGTCTGGACGGCAGTCTGCAGGACTTCGCCTGACTTCCCGTCAGGCTCGTCCCTTGTCCTTGTCCACACAATTTCTAGCTCCAAGGCTTCGAATAGTCATAAGTCATAGTCTCATCCTCAACTTCCTCTTCACTCACTGTCCCTAAACTTATGAACTATTTTTTATCATTTATAACTTATTTCTAAGTTATAAATATATTTTATAAAAAATATTTGGGCAAGTCAACTAAAAACTTGATTTGTAAGTTTATAGGTGATAAAATAAGTTAAAAATAAAAGAATAGGAGTTTTCCATGACCTTTATTATTCAAAATTTTGGACCCAATTTGGCACGCCTACGCATAGAAAAAGGAGTAAGTCAAACTCAACTAGCTGAAGATTTAGGAATTGGTAAACAGTCCATCTCTGATTACGAAAAACAAAAAAGCTATCCTACCTTTGCAAATTTGGATAAGATAGCAGAATATTTTAATGCAACTCCAACCCAACTCTTTGGAACGAGTAAAGAGATTGAGTTAGAAAAGAGTGTTCTTGAATCTAATGAATACTCTGATAAAGTAAGTGAGATCTTAAAAGCTGTCAAATACATCGAGCATTTCCTACATACTGATGGACAGTACTTAGAGGATTTACTTTACTTAACAAGAGGCAACCAACTATACACAGAAGATGGAGATGAGTTGTATATTGATCCAACTTCTCAGAAAAGAACACTTCATAACCAATATGAACCTGGTTTTATTGTAGCAAGGGATAAATCTCCACTAGAACTCTTAATTGAAAATAAGGAATTGTTTGATAAATAGAAAAAGCGAGGATAACCTCGCTTCAGATTGAAGTTAAAATCTTTAGAAGACACTTTTATAAGGACTTTGTCTTCAATCTGTGAAAAGGAGTGAAAACTCCTTTTCTTTTTGTAAGTCAGACTGAAACTTCCAAATTGTTTATTTATTTTATTGACATTTTCTATAAAAATAAGTACAATAGTTTTATTAGCAAACTATACTATATCGGAGGTATTGGTATGAAATTTTCTAATCGTTTATTGTTGTTCCTTAAAGGAGTTGTTTTTGTCTTTTTAGGACTTTTGCTATTTACAAACCCAGTAGCTAATCTTGTTGCTTACAGCTGGTGGATTGCATTTGGTTTACTGGTTTCTTCTATAGCAGCTATTTTAGGCTATTTCTCTGCACCAAAAGAGCTTCGCTCACCTGTTTATCTTTTCCAAGGGTTTGTTAGTCTTCTCTTAGCTCTTTACCTCGTGGCTTATGGCTTTGTGACCCTGCCGGTCGTCATTCCGACCATTGTAGGAATTTGGTTAATTGTAGAAGCCATTATTGCTTTCTTTAAAGGCAATCGTCTAGGATTGATTTTCCCTATTATTGGTAGCAATATCATGTGGGTAGCCTTGCTTACATTTTTACTAGGTCTAGTGATTCTGTTCAATCCAGTGGCTACAGGTGTCTTTGTCGTTTATGTCATTGCCTTTGCATTTTTAGTTACTGGCTTCACCTACATTATTGAGGCCTTTCGTAAATAGTCTAGTTGCTATTTCTATCGCATTCAAAAAAGCTGGGAAATCATATTCTCAGCTTTTTCGTCTCTTTACCTAACAAGAGGCAACCAACTATACACAGAAGATGGAAAAGAGTTGTATATTGATCCAACTTCTCAGAAAAGAACACTTCATACCCAATATGAACCTGGTTTTATTGAAGCAAGAGATAAATCTCCACTAGAGCTCTTAATTGAAAATAAGGAGCTATTAGATTAAATAAAAAAAGCGAGGATATCCTCGCTTTTCTATTGTAAAATCTTATTCTTCATTATCAATCATCAAACACTCTGCCTGTGAGTTGGTACATGAGGTAAATGTGCTCCAAGGTTTTGACAATTCGCGTCACATGAAGTTATTTAAGCATCTCCTTTTCTCTCATTACCATTTTCTGTTATAATAAATTGTACTTCTAGAATAGAAAGGACTTAAGATGACAACTCTTATTAAACATAAACGTGTAGAATTTTCAGAACTTTTTTATGACTTAGTTTTTGTTTTTGCAATTTCAAAAGTAACTACTTTAATCGAGCATCTTCATAACGGTATTTTGACTTGGAATTCTTTCCTTGATTTTTTCATTGCTATTTTGTTTCTCATCGATTCCTGGATGATTCAAACCGTTTATACCAATCGCTATGGAAAGAACTCTTTATTTAACATGGTAATCATGTTTATCAAAATGGGACTTTTACTCTTTATAGCCAATATGATTGGACCTGATTGGCAACAATATTTTCATTATCTCTGTTGGGCTATTGGTACATTAACCCTTACCTTATTTTTTCAATATTTGGTTGAATTTTTTAGAAAATCAACCGATAATGCTAATCGGGAAAGTATCAAAGGTTTTCTATGGATAACAGGTCTAGGAAGTTTAGGAGTCTATCTAGCAGCTCTTCTTCCTATTTACGTTGGAGTCTCTGTCTTATTTGCTAGTATTCTGCTAACATTTATTATGCCAATTATCTTGCTTAATAAAGATAAGCATTACCAGGTAAATCTCCCCCATTTAATCGAGCGCATCTCCCTTCTTGTCATTATTACGTTTGGAGAGATGATTACGGAGCTAGCTAACTTCTTTACAATCGAGAATTTCTCGATTTATTCGGTTCTTTATTTCATTATTATGCTTTCTCTGTTCTTGTTTTATTTTGGTCAATTCGACCATGCTATTGATGAAGAATCTAATCAAAAGGGACTATTTCTAATTTACAGTCACTATCCTATTTTCATTGGACTTATTATGATGACCGTTTCGATGAGTTTTCTTCTGAATCCTGAAGCTAATCTTCTCTTTGCAACCAGCTTCTCTTATATCGGATTTGGCCTCTTTCAAGCTGCTGTCCTAGTAAATGGGCCCTATAACAAACACTATCTTCGCTATTCGAAAAGTTACTACTGTGTCCAAGCGACACTCTATCTGGCTGCCTTGATTCTCTCTTTAATCTTTGCTTCTAATCCTATAATAGTAGTGAGTATAACAACCATTTTAGCTCTAGCTATAGCCATTCATTTTATTTATTTTTATGTGACACAGAATAAAAAATATTCCAAATCTAACTGGGGGTTCTTTTAATGAGTTTATAACATAAAAAAGCTTTGGGAACCAAGGCTTTATATGATATCAATCACCGACCACGAAAATGTTTAGCTTACAGAACTGCTAGTGAAGCTCTAGAGGATGAGTTCGAGTAAATGTTGCACTTATTCTTGCAATTTATCATTTACTTGATGCACGAACTCGATATTTTTTTCGTTAATTTGTTTTTGCCCCACTTTTGCCCCATTTTTAAATCCTGACATTGAAAATACCTAAAAGTATTTCCCTAAAATCAGCTATATTTCAACATTTTTGTTTATTTTCA
>CAUPXG010000034.1:0-6906 GCA_963515155.1 Streptococcus oralis
AACAATTATAAGTCAGACTAATTCATTGTATCACTACTTGTCAAATATTGCAAGCAGGAAAAACGCTTTTATTTCAAATTTGTCAAGACTTTTTCGATAGCTGAGAAGACATCATCAATATCTTGATTTCCTTGAATATCATGGACCAGACCTTTGCTGCGATAGTGTTCAATAATCGGTTGCCCCTGAGCGATATTGACATCCAAACGACGTTTAACCGTTTCAGGCTTGTCATCTTCGCGCTGGTAATAATCCTCTTCCTTGTAGTCTGCTGGCGGATTAAAGACCTTATGGAAGGTTTCGCCTGTTTCACGATGGATAATCCGACCACTCAAACGCTCCAAGAGACAGTCTGGGTTCACTTCGATATTGATTACACCTTCAAGTTCGATACCAAGTTCAGCCAATGTTTTGTCCAAGGCGTTTGCTTGCTCAATCGTGCGTGGATAGCCATCCAAGAGGAAGCCTGTTTGCTTAATATCGTCCTGACTCAAGCGCTCTTTGACAATACCGTTTGTGACTTCATCTGGCACCAACTCGCCCTTGTCAATATATGACTTGGCTAAAGCGCCCATCTCTGTTTGGTTAGCAATCGCCGCACGGAACATATCTCCAGTTGAAATATGTGCAACATTGAAACGCTCAACGATTTTAGCAGCTTGAGTTCCTTTACCAGCACCTGGTAAGCCCATAATCAAAAGATTCATGATTGGTCTCCTTTTTTGTTTTTAAAGCAATCTATTAAACCGATTAATAAACTCGTTTAAAAACAAAATAGAAGGGGGTGAGTCTACTCTGTCCCCTTTTATTTTGTTTATTTTCGGTTCAAGAAAGGTTATATGAACAGGCTTCTCATTAGAAAAGCAATTCAAAAGTTCCCTTACTCTGAAGTATCCATAAAGCCGACATACTTTCTCTTCAGCAGGTAGCCTTCTAGCTGTTTCATTCCCTCAATACCAGTTGAGATGATGATCAAGAGACTGGTTCCTCCAAGAGCAACGGCATCTGTCAATCCAAATACATCTTTAGCCAAAATAGGCAGGATAGAAATGAAACCTAAGAAGAGAGATCCAACTGTTGCCAAACGACGCAGCAGCTTAGACATGTAGTCTTCTGTTCCTTTACCAGGACGAACACCTGGAATATAGGCTCCGCTCTTTTGCAGATTTTCTGCTGTCTTCTCTGGATTAATCTGTACAAAAGTATAGAAGAATGTAAAGAGGACGATCAGGAAGGCGTACATGAACATGCCACTAATGGTCGTTGTTGCCAAAAGTGACTGAGCTGTCTTAACCCAATCTGCGTCATAGCCCAAGGCACTGACAACTTGGAAAATCGCTGCCGGTGCAGCTGTAATCGAGCTGGCAAAGATTACTGGAATAACCCCAGCCGGATTGACTTTCAGTGGCAGATAGGAGCTAGAAGGTGCACCCTTCGCTACTTTCGTATACTGAACTGGAATTTTATATTCAGCCTGCTGTACAAAGGTTGTAAAGTAAATGATAAGCAGGACTGCCACAATCAGAATCCCTACAAAAATGAAGGATGAAGTCAAACGTTCACTAGGAATATTTACAAAGTAATCTTCATAGATACCTTTAATCATATCAGGGATAGCTGAAACGATACCAGCAAAGATAATCATGGAAACGCCATTTCCGTAACCCTTGTCTGTAATCTGCTCACCTAGCCAAGTTACAATCATTGAACCAGTTGCTAGAAGAACGCAAATCAAAGCGTAGGTCTGAACATTAGGATTGGCAACCAGATTAGCTCTTGAGAGAGTATCAAAACCAGCGGTAATCCCAATTGCCTGCACAAAGGCCAAAACTAGGGCGATATAACGAGTCGCTTGATTCAGCTTCCTCCGTCCTACTTCCCCTTGCTTGCCCCACTCTACAAACTTCGGAAGCAAATCCATTTGTAGCAACTGAACAACGATCGAAGCTGTGATATAAGGACTGACTCCAAGTGCAAAGACAGAGAAGTTGCGCATGGCGTTACCAGAGACCAAGCTCAGCATATTCAGGAATGGCAAATCATTCAAATTGCTTAAGGCTTTGGCATTAATCCCTGGAACCGTTATGGTTGTACCGATACGGAAAACTAAGATGATAAAAATCGTGAACAGAATCTTAGACCGTACCTGTTTGATTTTAAATGCGTCTTTTAATAGTTTGAAAAACATAGGTCACCTCGCTTAGATGACTTCCACTGAACCACCTTTAGCAGTGATAGCTTCTTCAGCTGATTTAGAGAATTTAGCTGCCTTAACAGTCAATTTCTTTGTCAATTCTCCGTTACCAAGAATCTTGATACCTGATTTTTCAGCTTTTACAATACCTGCTTCGATGAGAACAACTGGTGTTACTTCAGCGCCATCTTCAAAGGCGTTCAGTTGGTCAAGGTTAACAATCGCATATTCTTTGCGGTTGATGTTCAAGAAACCACGTTTTGGAAGACGACGGAACAATGGAGTTTGTCCACCTTCAAAACCAAGGCGAACTCCGCCACCGCTACGAGCTTTTTGACCTTTTTGACCGCGACCAGATGTTTTACCGTTACCTGATGAAGTACCACGACCAACACGGTTGCGGACTTTACGAGAACCTGCAGCAGGTTGTAATTCATGAAGTTTCATTATATTATTTCTCCTCTTTTGTAAAATGCTAGCGCTCATATAGGAGAAAAGGTGTCTCCTATATAAACTCGCCTATACATATATTTAGTTTTAGGGGCTGAGAAAATCCCATCCCCTAACGTATTTTAATTTAAAGTTGTTAAACCAGCAAAGCTTATTTAACTTCTTCAACAGTTACCAAGTGTGATACTGCAGTAATCATACCGCGTACTGCTGGATTATCTTCTTTGATAACTGAGCTGTTCAATTTACCAAGTCCAAGTGCTACAACAGTTTTACGTTGTGACGGGATGCGTCCGATTGGAGACTTAGTCAAAGTAATTTTAATTTGAGCCATGTTATCCCCTTTCTTATGCCAAGTCAGAAACTGAAATACCACGAAGGGCAGCAACTTCTTCAGCGCGTTTTAATTGTTTCAAACCTTCAACAGTTGCGCGAACGATGTTGATTGGAGTGTTAGAGCCAAGAGATTTAGATGTAACATCTGCTACACCTGCCAACTCGATGACGGCACGAACCGCACCACCGGCAGCAACTCCAGAACCCTCAACAGCTGGCTTAAGCAATACTTTAGCTCCGCCAAATTCTGAAAGAACTTCGTGAGGAATTGTTGTGCCAACCATTGGTACTTCAATCAAATTCTTCTTCGCATCTTCAACTGCTTTGCGGATTGCTTCTGGTACTTCTTGAGCTTTACCAGTACCGAAGCCAACACGACCATTGCGATCACCAACAACTACAAGAGCTGCAAAGCGAAGACGACGTCCACCTTTAACAACTTTTGTAACACGGTTGATGGCAACTAAACGTTCTTCAAGTTCAACTGCGTTGTCTTTAAATGCCATTTTCTAGTGTCCTCCTCTTAGAATTTCAATCCGTTTTCACGAGCTGCATCAGCCAAAGCTTTTACACGTCCGTGATAGAGATATCCACCGCGGTCAAACACCACTTCAGAAATACCTTTAGCAACTGCACGTTCAGCAACGAGCTTACCAACAACAACGGCTTGTTCTGTTTTAGTTCCTTTTGAAACTTCTTTGTCAAGAGTTGAAGCGCTTGCGAGCGTTACACCCGCTACGTCATCAATCACTTGAGCGTAGATGCCTGTATTAGAACGGAATACGTTCAAACGTGGGCGATCAGCAGTTCCAGAGAGTTTTCCGCGAACGCGACGGTGGCGTTTTTGGCGGATTTTATTTTTATCTGGTTTCGTAATCACAATTTTCACCTCTTAATTTTAATCTTGTGCTTATGCACAACGTTGGGAAACAGCTTGTTTGGCTGAAAAAATCAGCCAGACAAGATTATTTACCAGTTTTACCTTCTTTACGGCGAACGAATTCACCAACGTAGCGGATACCTTTACCTTTGTATGGCTCTGGAGCACGCAGGCTACGTACGTAAGCTGCTGTTTGTCCAACTACTTCTTTTGAAATTCCGCTGATAACGATAGTCGTTGGGTTTGGAAGTTCAAAAGTGATGCCTTCTGGTGCTTCTACTTCGTCTGGATGAGATTTACCAACTGAAAGTACAAGCTTTTTGCCTTGAAGTTGAGCACGGTAACCAACCCCGCGCATTTCAAGTTCTTTCTTGAATCCTTCTGATACACCAACAACCATGTTGTTCAAAAGGGCACGAGTAGTTCCGTGGATTGTTTTCATTTCTTTTGAATCGTTTGGACGGTGAAGAGTTACTTCAGTTCCTTCCACACGGATTTCAATATCTTTTGAGAACTCACGAGTCAGTTCTCCTTTAGGTCCTTTTACAGTTACAACGTTGTCTTTGTTGCTAAGTTCAACACCAGCAGGCAACACTATAACTTTATTACCAATACGTGACATGTATATATTCTCCTGTTAGATTGTCAGGCCGCAAGCGACCAGTTTTCACGGGGTTTAAATCAATTTCTCAATTTAAAGGAACATTTAGGTCTCAATTTCAAAGTGAAACAAGGCATCGTCTCGCGGGCATAACTCTGGGTTAGGCAAGAGACGATAACGAAGAGTCACACAGAAATTGGGAGCTAAATATTACCAAACGTAAGCGATAACTTCTCCACCAACATTCTTTTGGCGTGCTTCTTTGTCAGTAAGCAAGCCTTCAGATGTTGAAAGGATAGCAATTCCAAGTCCGTTCAGAACTTTTGGAAGATCTTCGCGTTTCTTATAAACACGCAGACCTGGTTTTGAAATACGTTTCAAACCAGTGATAACTTTTTCACCATTTTGTCCGTATTTAAGGAATACACGGATGATGCCTTGTTTGTCATCTTCGATGATTTCAACGTTTTTTACAAAACCTTCACGCTTCAGGATTTCAGCGATCCCTTTTTTGATGTTTGATGCAGGCACTTCAAGCACTTCGTGGTTTGCTTGGTTAGCATTACGGATACGTGTCAGAAAGTCTGCAATTGGGTCAGTCATAACCATTTTATATTTCTCCTCTTACTAGTAGTTTGCAAGCTGCACTTGCTAGTTAATGATTGAGCTATGCTCAGATAGTATTGATACATTCAAATAAGATAATTTTTATTTGAACACGAGCTACAACCTTGGCAAAAAAGATAGATTTGTTTTGGAGCATCGCTCCTATACCAAATCTCCTATTTTTGCTGTGGTTGTTACGCTCTTTGTATCATGATATTACCAAGATGCTTTGGTAACGCCTGGGATTTGTCCTTTATGAGCAAGTTCGCGAAAAGCGATACGACTCAGGCCAAATTTGCGGTAAACTGAATGGGGGCGCCCAGTAACTTTACAACGATTATGTAAACGAGTCGGTGAGGCGTTGCGAGGTAATTTAGATAAACCTTCATAGTCCCCTGCCGCCTTTAATGCAGCACGTTTTTCAGCATAACGGTCAACAATTTTTTGGCGTTTAGCCTCTCTAGCTACCATTGATTTTTTAGCCATTAGATCTACCTCCTATATTATTTTGCAAAAGGCATTCCAAGGCCTGTAAGCAATTCGCGTGACTCTTCGTCAGTGTTAGCAGTTGTTACGATAACGATGTCAAGACCACGAGTTTTGTCAACGTCATCAAAGTTGATTTCTGGGAAGATCAATTGTTCTTTCACACCAAGTGTGTAGTTTCCGCGTCCATCAAAAGATTTTGTTGGAACACCGTGGAAGTCACGAACACGTGGAAGAGAAACTGAAACCAATTTATCCAAGAATTCATACATACGTTCGCCACGAAGGGTTACTTTAGCACCGATCGCTACACCTTCACGAAGACGGAAGCCGGCGATTGATTTTTTAGCTTTAGTGATAAGTGGTTTTTGACCTGAGATAAGAGCCAATTCTTCAGCAGCTTTCTCAAGGTTTTTAGCGTTTGATACAGCGTCACCGACACCCATGTTCAAAACGATTTTATCCACTTTTGGCACAGCCATCACTGATGAGTAGTTGAATTGTTCTGTCAAAGCAGGAACTACTTCATTAAGATATTTTTCTTTTAAACGATTTGCCATTATACTTCTCCTTTCCTTCGTGATTAGTCAAGCACTTCGCCTGATTTTTTATTGTAACGAACTTTTTTGCCGTCTACAAACTTGTAGCCAACACGTCCTGCAACACCATTTTTGTCAAGTACTTGAACGTTTGACACATGGATTGGTGCTTCTTTTTCCACGATAGCACCTTGAGGGTTTTCGTTATTTGGCTTTTGGTGTTTCTTAACGATGTTTACACCTTCAACAACAACTTTGTTTACTTTTGGAAGAGCTGTAACAACAAGTGCTTCAACACCCTTGTCCTTACCAGCAATGACGCGAACTTTGTCGCCTTTTTTTACAAACATTTATTTCTCCTCTTAATTCTTACGCCCATAGGGGCACCCTGACTTTTGCCAGGGGACTGTGTTTGTTAATTTTGATTAAAGTACTTCTGGAGCCAATGATACGATCTTCATGAAGCCGCCGTCACGCAATTCGCGAGCAACTGGACCGAAGATACGAGTTCCGCGAGGAGTTTTGTCTTCACGGATGATGACTGCAGCGTTTTCGTCAAATTTGATGTATGAACCATCTTTACGACGAGCACCTGATTTAGTACGAACGATAACAGCTTTTACAACGTCACCTTTCTTAACCGCACCACCAGGAGTAGCTTGTTTTACAGACGCAACGATTACATCACCGATGTTAGCGAACTTACGTCCTGAGCCACCAAGAACTTTGATTGTCAAGATTTCGCGAGCGCCGCTGTTGTCGGCAACTTTCAAACGAGTTTCTGTTTGAATCATTTAAGTTTTCTCCTTTCTGG
>CAUPXG010000035.1:0-6831 GCA_963515155.1 Streptococcus oralis
GCTTATTGTTCAAGGATACATACGGTGCTGCAAATTCCATTTCATACATAGTAGATGATTTTGTTGCTGGAATCTTAACCACGTTGGAACCTGAACCCTCTAGGAAGTCCGTATTGTCAACTGTCACATCATACTGATTGCTGCCGCCTGACTGAGTCAGCTTCAGTGGTGATTCGAAGCGGTAGATAGTTGATGAATTGTAATATGCTGACAGACCATCATTTCGACTAGACTGAGTGCTAAGCTGCTCCAAATAAGACGGAGCCAGATTGGTACTGCTGCTAGCATTTGCGCTGCTAGTTGTATTGGTTGTTGCGGCCCCCAAACTGCCCTTATTGCCAGTTGCATCAGTGCCGCCACCAGCTGTCGTTACAGATATAGAACCTGCCTGCCACGTTGGAATGGCAAATGGAGACTGCCAGTTAGCAAACTGAATCGGTGTCTTATCGACGTTGCTCTCTAAGGTCACATAGCGCTCGACGTCTTTAACCTGATAGAAACGCAGCTTGATTTTACCGCTGGTCAATTCTGGGTTTTTATTCTCCTCAGTGCTAGACAGGCTTTTCTTTCCGCCCAATTCCAGCTCACTGGAAACGATTTTTTGCTGATTGCCATCAATCAATTCCAACAATTTCAGAACCTGTGTATAAGTTCCTTCGAACTCAATGTCCGCTGTCATCTGCGTGATGTTAGTATTATTGGCCGTTCCGTTCCCTGGTGTTGCTGTATTAGCTGCAGTTGTTGTTGCAGTATTGGCATCTGATGAAGAGCTGCTACTAGATGAAGATGAGGACGATGTACCAGACGAGCTAGAGGTCGTACTGGATGAAGAAGACGTCTCACTCGAGCTTGAACTGCTAGTCGTTCCAGAATTGTTGGAATTTTGACCATTGGACGAAGTCGCAGCCAATCCCTCTTTCTGGAGTTCCAACTCTGTGCTCTCAGTGTAGTTGACAGACTTGAATTTAATACCGCTTTCGTTGACCAACTTGTCAATCAAGAAGATGAACTCCCCTTGATTGGTCGTACCATAGTACTTCTTAGCCTGATCCAGAGTCTTAGCATTCAAAGTTTGGAGCTGCTTGGTAAGAGACTTCCTCTGACTAATCTTGGCATTTTTGCCTTCCAACTCTGTCGAGATAGTTGCATGCTCTTCAGCTAACTGCGCCATCCGTGTATAAGAATTTGTTACCAGATACCCTCCACCAGCAAGGACCGCTACTCCTCCAACACAGGCCAACAATTTCTTGTCCCGCTCATTTAAATTACTCAGGATTTTTTTCTTTTCTTTCTCATTTTTGCTCTTCATTGAAATCTACATCCTTCGTCAAAATTTTAATGTTAAACTTGTACACTGTATTGTTATCCTTTTCCTCGCGAGTAATGTTATCCACAAAAATATGGTTAAACTTCTCTGACTTACGAAGTTCTTCCTCAAACTTAGCGATGGAAAGATGCTCTTGAGACGAACCATTAATTTCTACATTGTCGTTATTAATCTTGATATCGTCAAAGACCAGGTTCCGTGTCACGTTTTTATTAAGGAAGTCCATAAAGGCTTTGTTTACTCGGTGCAGGCGGCGGAAGTCGCCTTCCAGGCTGGTAAAGAGAAGTTCGTCATTCTTGACCGTAACAATCTTATCTTCAGTCTCAGAGACTGCCTTCAGCTCTTGAGCCATCTCTGGACTCTTGAGCGTCTGCTCCGCTCGGTCAATCTCACCTTGGAGGTGCATAGCGCTAAACTGGAAGAAGCCAATCAGCACAATCATAATCGCTGCAATCCCAGCAAAAGCGGAAATAGCAGCAAGTTTTAGTGGACTGGTTTTAGCCGGTGCCACATGATATTTTGAAAAGTAGTTTAAATCTCTCCGCATTAGTTTGCTCTCCTAATCAACATGGCTGTAGCTGGAATGAACTCCGCATTAAACTCGGCAGAACCTTCCCACAGTACATTCTCATAATCTACATTATCAATTGAGATGAATTCCCGATTCATGTTCTGCTTCAAAATAGATGCCAACTGCCAGCAGATGTCCTGGTCACCAAAGACGTAGAAACTGTCAATGTTGAGACCAGTTGATCCGCTGAAGAAGTTTTCAGTATTGAGAATGTGGTTCTTAGCATCAGCCACCCACTCATCCAAGGCCCTCTTCAAAAGACCTGTATCCAGATCATCTGAAGCCACTGCTGGAAGCTTCTGCAGCAGACTAGCGTCGTCTGCATAGCTCAGAATGTCCTTGTAGCCACGGTTGAGATAGTTGCTGGTCACAAACTTGCCTTCTGAGTAGAGATAGACACCAATGAAGCTCTTGCTCAGATGTACCATGCCGACATTTTCCTTGGTCAGCTTCTTGGCGCGATTGTTAACCGCCTGAACGCGTTCCAGCCATTTTTCAAAGGTATTAGACTGAAGGTCAAAGACATAAGGTGTTAGCTTCAAATTCTCAGCCAAGCCCAGATATTGCTCTACCACGCCTTTTGGCACAGCATAGACCATGAGTGAGCGAGTATCTTCATCAAGCGGAAAGGCTGAATTAGACTCCTGCTCTTGGAACTGGATAACATAAGAAGTCGGATCAATATCCAGATATTGCTGAAGCTCATAAGATACCAAGCCCTCAATATCTTCATCATTCTGCACACTAGCGGCCACATCAACCGAACGAGCGATGATATTGGTATTGCCCAAAGCAAAGAAAGCATACTTAGCTGTGATTGCATGCTGCTCCATAAGGTCGCTGATAATGTTTTTGAGAGTAATCGGGTCGATAATCTCACTATTCAGTACAACACCTTCTGGCAGATTAGCAGATGCCATCTTGATAATCTCCAGCTCATTGCGCTTCTGTCTAGCAACAACCAGATAGACTGATTCGTCAGTGAAGTCAATGGCCATCAGATTGCCCTTGATTGGCTTGCCAAACATAGTATAAGGTGCATGCATTCTAGTGACCGGTTGGCTCGCCGCACCACTGCCTTTCTTAGCAAAGAGTGAACGATTGCCAGACTTAGCAGGCATATCATCACTGCCACTATTCTTAGAAAAAAGCGGCTTGTTGAGCTTGGTTAAGAAGCTCCCTTTTGCTGTTGACTTTTCCTCATCGTCAAAGTCTTCTTGACGATCTGACTTGATTTGAACTCCTTGAATAGATAAGTGTTCTTTATGTTTCCCTTTTGATGAGAAGAGCGGTTTATTTAATTTTCCTAAAAATGAGCCTTTTTTCTCATTATCTTCTTCGTCCAGAGCTCTTCTGCGCCCCTTGGACGAAAACATATTTTTTGCCATAATCTCCTAATCTCCCTTATTTTTCCTAAAAACTATTTCCTTGTTAGCTTGCCTTATACTTATCGCGGAAGTATTCAGCTAGCTTGTTTATATCCGGATCTCTCAAAGCTGTTGTATAAATAGCAAACTCATTAATGTAAGTATTACCGCTAAAAATGACCTTACCACTGCTAAAGTTATGAGTCACTTGAGTACTGCTTAGTCTTATGTTCTCGGTATGTACTAACTGACCATTAACGAAAACTTCTATAACTAGACTTGTGTTGTTCACTACAGCACTCCGCACTTGGATAGAATTATCTTTGTTATAATCTATCCTCACTGATGACGGTTGCTGCCCCCCACTGTTATCTACGCTTTTATCTGTTTTAATAAAATCTAATCTACCATCTGCCTCTAGATTAATACCCCAAGACAAAGTGTTGTCTAACTGATAAGTCAGAATTTTCCCTGACTGCTGACGATTTCCAAGTAGGATAGATGTTGTCAGACCATTGCTAAAGTCTCTCGTAAATCCCATTTCTTTTTTATCGTTTGGTTTATCACTAAGAGCAATGAATTGACGTGGCTGTTTAATAGCTTCCTCATAGTAGCTCAACACCGGATAGTTCCCAACATACGGCTGATTTGGCTTGGCGTGATTTTGAATGTCAGTATCTGTATGAGAGACTCCATCAGAAGGTAAAAGAGATTTACTTCCATCCCCATTCTTCTGCAAAATCAAATCAGCATCCGTATGAACCTCTAAATTATTAGTGACAGGAAGTCCCATTACCCAAATACGTTTTTCAGCCTCTTGGTACTCGCCAACACGACCGAAAGAGTTAATAGCTCTTGCCGCATAAGTTAAATACTTCCCTCGCATACTATCAGTAATAGTAAACTTCCTATTGGATAAATTAGGTTTTAGAGTAAAATCTCCCGGCATACTTGGAAAGACAATGCGGGAATTGTTGCTTGCGATTCTATTCCCTGGTGTACCAATAGGAACAAGGCGTTCCCCGTCTTTTTCAATGTTTCTATCACCTTCAAACCAGCCAGATTCAAGATGAATTTTAGATTTGTTATTTTGCTGTCCCTGATTCAGACTTGCTTCACCTTCTGGAGCATCTTCTCCAACATAGTAGAACCCCTTTGAGTCTTTAAGTCTAACAGATAGGTCAGTTGGGATATCGAGGACACTTTCCTTGGCATTCGCTACAAAAAGACGAAGAACTTTCTTTTTATCATCATAAGAGAGGGTCTGACCTTTGACAGGTATGGACCGAGAAGCCTCGTTTCCCTTCCGATAGACAAAGTTTTCTGTCTCTGTTCCGTGGCCACCTTCTCGCTTAATCTGAGATAGTCTCTTCTCAAAGGACTCCTGCGCATCAAAGTTTTCAATGTTTTGACCACGCTGACGCATAATAGATTGATAACCTGTTGAGAAGAAGGCCAATAACGAAACAGTAACGACAGACAGAATAATCAAGGATATCAGAACTTCCACAAGGGTTACACCCCTTCTCTTTTGTAAAAAGTGCTGTTTCATATTTCCTCCTTACTACGGTCCATTTACAAACCACAAATCTTGCTCTACTTGCTTTTTGATATCAGCAAATGTCTGCTCAAGCTGCTTATCATCTGATACATCTGTATAGCTAGTTTCTGGAACCCCTTCTTTAATAGCAGCAGTTAACCTACTTCCCTGCTGCTTGTCAGCTTCCTTCGCTGAAAAACCAATGACATTTACTCGCTTGATTCCTTTTTTAAACTGCTTTGAAACCTCACCAGAATATTCTATAGCTCCATCTACTGCCCAGCTAGGATTCCCACCTGCAAAAGCAGAGTTTGCTCGGGTCGAATGGAAGCCCGTTGATAAGTCATACTTCCAAGTATTAAAATAAGCCTGGTTTACGAATCCATCCCTTGTTCTAGTTTCAATCTTATTTCCCCAATAATTATATTGAGGACCCACCATATAAGAATTTGGTACCCCATCTGTCAGTAGAACTACATATTTAAGTTGGGCCGCATTGCTTTGAAGACTAACCATTCCATAACGAAGACCATCACCTGGATTAGTTGCATGTTCTGGATTCAGATTATCAATCGCACTATTAATAGAAGTTAGCCCCTTGTCTAGCTCAATAAAATTTTGCTGTACAAAGCTAGCATGAGAATTAAACTGAACAAGATTGACACTGACATTTCCGATTGGCTGAAGATCCGCCATCATCTTCTTAGTCTTTTCTCTCAGGATATCAATACGACTTCTATTTTTCAGTGGGTTATTAGAATAAGGATTTACTTTTTCTGTACCATCCAAGCTGAACTCCATAGAACCTGAAGCATCAAAGACAAAGCTGATTGCTACATTGGCCTGACCTTCGATTGGATCATCACGATAAGCCAGAGCTATGCCTCTTTTCCCTTTAGCAACCTTAGAAAACACTTGCTTAGTATTAAGAGCTGACATAGCTGTGTGTATACTCAGCTGATTTTGAGAACCTGCGTATTTCCCTTTCAGTTCATAAGAAACCAGACGATTATCCTTATAGTCATCATTTTTCTTGAAATCTAACTCCATTTTCAAATCATAGAGTGATTTTGTTCCTAGCTCTCTGATTATCCAATCGTTATTTGCTTTATCCCATATATAGTTGAGAATCTTTTTCCCATCCTCAGAAAGCCCAACATAACTCCAGCCTTTAGTAAATTTTGATTTATTGCCATATTTAGAGTCATCGAGGATGAAAATCGCTGTAGATTTACTGATAGTTCTATCCACATATTGCATGGAAGTTCTCATATCTGCCTGAATGGATGCTTCCTGTTGAATCAGCTTTCGGCTTGTGAACATGGTATTAAAGATAACTCCCACAATCAGCAGAACCATTGAAGTTAGCATGATACTAACCATCAACTCGACCAGAGTGAAACCTTTTTTTAATTTGTTCATCTGCTCTCCTTTATTCATTTGTAACTAATCGCCCCTTTTCCGAACGAATCCCACTGGTAGCCCATTTAAAGACGACTGTGTGCTCATAATAACTTTTACTTCCAGTAAGATAGGATTTGGAAACTATTGTAATATAATAATTCTCGCTTCCACTAGTAGCCCCTTCAAAAGATCCATTGATTTCAATCTCTGCTTTGGCACCATCCTTAAAAGTGTGAGTTGACTTGATTGGCTCCCTAGATCTATTTCGACTTTCAGCCCGAGCTCCAAATTCATTATAAAGAATTTTTCCGCCTTCATCGCCAAAATAAGCTCCTAGAGCTAGCTGAGAACCTGAAGTCGCTGCATACTTTGCTTTCATATAACTATACATACGTTGAGTCTGTACCTGCCCCGTGTCCACGATAGATGCCATAATACCCAGCATAGCCACCAATAGTACAATGGTCACAATAACCATAGGCAGGGTTGACCCTTGTCTTTTTTTCCCTTTCATGGATAATATCTCCTAATTTTCTTTTTTGATATTGCCAAAATAGTTGTCATCACCTGACAACTACTTTGGTAATATCCGACTGCCTTGGCAGTCGGAATAGAGATTTTC
>CAUPXG010000036.1:0-6414 GCA_963515155.1 Streptococcus oralis
CTATTTCAGAAGATATTGTCATTATTAAGCGTGCCTTTGAAGAGATTGAAATTGGAACCATCGAAACGATTACTGGTGCTGGTGGAGGAGTGATTTTCAGCCCGTCCATCTCAGATGCAGAAGCTAAGACCATTGTACAAGGTCTTTGTGATCAGCTGTCTGAAAGCAATCGGATTCTTCCTGGGGGCTATATTTATCTATCTGATCTGCTCAGCACTCCATCTATTCTGAATAATATCGGACGAATTATTGCCAAGAGCTTTAAAGATCAACAGATTGATGCGGTCATGACAGTTGCGACTAAGGGTGTTCCTTTGGCCAATGCAGTAGCCAATGTTCTCAATGTACCTTTTGTCATCGTTCGTCGGGATTTAAAGATTACAGAAGGGTCAACCGTCAGTGTCAACTACGTATCGGGATCCAGCGGAGATCGTATCGAAAAGATGTTCTTGTCCAAGCGCAGTCTCAAGGCCGGCAGCCGCGTCTTGATTGTAGATGACTTCCTCAAAGGCGGGGGGACCATTACAGGCATGATTAGCCTCTTATCAGAGTTTGACTCTGAGTTGGCAGGTGTAGCTGTCTTTGCGGACAACGCGCAGGCCAATCGCGATTATCTGGATTATAAATCGCTCTTGAAAGTAACCAATATTGATGTCAAGGCGAATACCATTGATGTGGAAATTGGAAATATTTTTGATTAGGGAAAAGGGCGGAGATTATAGATGAAAACAGTTTTAGAAAAGTTTGACCACAGTCCGCTGTGGATTCGTTTAGGAGTATTGTCGATTTTATTTGGGATTCTGATTACCGGCATGGTTTTTGTGCAGGGCCAGTCTAATTCCACCAGAAATTCAGTTAGTTCAGCCGCCAGCATCGCATCAAGTAGCTCTTCCTTACAGCTATCTTCTGCTCAAAAAGAAGCACAGGAAAAAGAAATTCAGGAAGAGGAGCAAGCAGTTCAGGCCGCAGAAGAAGCAGTTAAACAGCTTGAAACCATGCATACTTTGGAAGATTTGCAGCTAGCTAAGACTGCAGCAGAAAAAGTCAAAGATGCAGCAATGAAGGCTAGATTCCAAAGCCGTATTCAGGCAATAGCTGTCCTGATTGACCCAGAAGGGGCTCAGGCTGGTGTTTATGAAAATCCAGCTGCTGTATCAGAAGAAGCAGTGGCTCAGCCGCAGCAATAAGTTGGCAGCAATCTAATAAGCAGATATAAGCTTAAAATAGAAAAAATGTATTGACAGAAAAGTATCGTCGTGCTATAATGATAGACGGTACTTTTTACTTTTGGTCTCTCAAAAGTGTACAGAGACGTGCTGACAAATGTTGCAAAAGTACACACAGATGGTAGCTGTCACCAAGTGTATCATCACCAAAATTAAAAAAATACAGGAGAATGTAGATGCCTACAATTAACCAATTGGTTCGCAAACCGCGTAAATCAAAAGTAGAAAAATCTAAATCACCAGCTTTGAACGTTGGTTACAACAGCCATAAAAAAGTTCAAACAAACGTATCTTCACCACAAAAACGTGGAGTTGCAACCCGTGTCGGAACTATGACACCTAAGAAACCAAACTCTGCCCTTCGTAAGTTTGCCCGTGTACGTCTGAGCAACCTGATTGAAGTTACAGCTTACATCCCAGGTATCGGACACAACCTGCAAGAGCACAGCGTAGTGCTTCTTCGTGGTGGACGTGTAAAAGACCTTCCAGGGGTACGTTACCATATCGTCCGCGGTGCACTTGATACAGCAGGTGTTACTGATCGTAAACAAGGCCGTTCTAAATACGGTACTAAAAAACCAAAAGCATAAGGAAAGGGGAGAAAGATAAATGAGTCGTAAAAACCAAGCGCCTAAGCGCGAAGTATTGCCAGATCCGCTTTACAATTCAAAATTAGTTACTCGTCTTATCAACCGCGTTATGCTTGATGGTAAGCGTGGTACAGCGGCTTCTATCGTTTACGGAGCTTTTGACCAAATCAAAGAAGCAACTGGAAACGATGCGCTGGAAGTATTTGAAACAGCTATGGAAAACATCATGCCTGTACTTGAAGTTCGTGCTCGCCGTGTCGGTGGTTCAAACTACCAAGTTCCGGTTGAAGTTCGTCCAGAACGTCGTACAACACTTGGACTTCGCTGGTTGGTAACTATTGCTCGTCAACGTGGTGAGCACACAATGGTTGACCGCCTTGCAAAAGAAATCTTGGATGCATCTAACAATACTGGTGCAGCTGTTAAGAAACGTGAAGACACTCACCGTATGGCAGAAGCTAACCGTGCCTTCGCACACTTCCGTTGGTAAGAATAAGATACTAAGGGCGTTAAAAAAGCGACTGAAAATTAGGAGGCTTGACGCAGAATCAAAGATTCTAGAAAAGCTTATCTATTTTCTGAGCTTTTAGCTCGAGTTCAATTCAACTTATCTACAAGTTGAGACCAACAAAAACAAGATAAACATTGAGAACGGGTAGGTCCTGCCTATCCGTTTTTGCTAAATCATGTTATAATAAACTGTAAAATAAATTAATAGGAGAAATAACCAAATGGCTCGCGAATTTTCACTTGAAAAAACTCGTAATATCGGTATCATGGCCCACGTCGATGCTGGTAAAACTACAACAACTGAGCGTATTCTTTACTACACTGGTAAAATCCACAAAATCGGTGAAACTCACGAAGGTGCGTCACAAATGGACTGGATGGAGCAAGAGCAAGAACGTGGTATCACTATCACATCTGCTGCGACAACAGCTCAATGGAACAACCACCGCGTAAACATCATCGACACACCAGGACACGTAGACTTCACAATCGAAGTACAACGTTCTCTTCGTGTCTTGGACGGTGCGGTAACCGTTCTTGACTCACAATCAGGTGTTGAGCCGCAAACTGAAACAGTTTGGCGCCAAGCAACTGAGTACGGAGTTCCTCGTATCGTATTTGCTAACAAGATGGATAAGATTGGTGCTGACTTCCTTTACTCAGTAAGCACACTTCACGACCGTCTTCAAGCAAACGCACACCCAATCCAATTGCCAATCGGTGCTGAAGATGACTTCCGCGGTATCATCGACTTGATCAAGATGAAAGCTGAAATCTATACTAACGACCTTGGTACAGATATCCTTGAAGAAGATATTCCAGCTGAATACCTTGACCAAGCTCAAGAATACCGTGAAAAATTGGTTGAAGCAGTCGCTGAAACTGATGAAGACTTGATGATGAAATACCTTGAAGGTGAAGAAATCACTAACGAAGAATTGAAAGCTGGTATCCGTAAAGCGACTATCAACGTTGAATTCTTCCCAGTATTGTGTGGTTCTGCCTTCAAGAACAAGGGTGTTCAATTGATGCTTGATGCGGTTATCGACTACCTTCCAAGCCCACTTGATATCCCAGCAATCAAAGGTATCAACCCAGATACAGATGAAGAAGAAACTCGTCCTGCATCTGATGAAGAGCCATTTGCAGCTCTTGCCTTCAAGATTGCAACAGATCCATTCGTAGGTCGTTTGACCTTCTTCCGTGTTTACTCAGGTGTTCTTCAATCCGGTTCTTATGTAATGAACACTTCGAAAGGTAAACGTGAGCGCATCGGACGTCTTGTGCAATTACATGCCAATAGTCGTCAAGAAATTGAAACTGTTTATGCTGGGGATATTGCAGCTGCTATTGGTTTGAAGGATACGACTACTGGTGACTCATTGACAGATGAAAAAGCAAAAGTGATTCTTGAGTCAATCCACGTTCCAGAGCCTGTTATCCAGCTGATGGTTGAGCCTAAGTCTAAGGCTGACCAAGACAAGATGGGTATTGCTCTGCAAAAACTGGCTGAAGAAGATCCAACTTTCCGTGTTGAAACAAACGTTGAAACTGGTGAAACAGTTATCTCTGGTATGGGTGAGCTTCACCTTGACGTCCTTGTTGACCGTATGCGTCGTGAGTTCAAAGTTGAAGCAAACGTAGGTGCTCCTCAAGTATCTTACCGTGAAACATTCCGCGCTTCTACTCAAGCACGTGGATTCTTCAAACGTCAATCTGGTGGTAAAGGTCAATTCGGTGATGTATGGATTGAATTTACTCCAAACGAAGAAGGAAAAGGCTTCGAGTTTGAAAATGCAATCGTCGGTGGTGTGGTTCCACGTGAATTCATCCCAGCGGTAGAAAAAGGTTTGGTTGAGTCAATGGCTAACGGTGTCCTTGCTGGTTACCCAATCGTTGATGTGAAAGCTAAACTTTACGATGGTTCATACCATGATGTCGACTCATCTGAAACAGCCTTCAAGGTTGCTGCATCACTTGCTTTGAAAGAAGCTGCTAAGACTGCACAACCTGCTATCCTTGAACCAATGATGTTGGTAACAATCACTGTTCCTGAAGAAAACCTTGGTGACGTTATGGGTCACGTAACAGCTCGTCGTGGACGTGTTGATGGTATGGAAGCGCATGGTAACAGCCAAATCGTTCGTGCTTATGTGCCACTTGCTGAAATGTTCGGTTATGCAACAGTTCTTCGTTCTGCATCACAAGGACGTGGTACATTCATGATGGTATTTGACCACTACGAAGATGTACCTAAGTCAGTACAAGAAGAAATCATTAAGAAAAACAAAGGTGAAGCTTAAGCTTTGAGCAAACCTTGGCACTCGCATTTGCGGGTGCTTTTTCTATTTTTGGAGTACTGCCCCTCAATAAAAAAGGAAAATGATTTATCTTGTAACTTGTATTCCCGCATTTTCAAAAAGATACTGCTTCACTTTTTCAAATCAATGAAAGCCGAAATGAAAGTTAGTGAAAGAATTCATAATACTTGTTAATAACAATGAAATCAGTTGCATTTTACCTTAATTAAGTATATAATAGAAATGTTGAAAGGTGATTTGTAGCAACTCAAGTTACTCTTTTCACATAAAAATTTTTTGATTTTCATAAGGAGGAAATCACGAATGGTAGTTAAAGTTGGTATTAACGGTTTCGGTCGTATCGGTCGTCTTGCTTTCCGTCGTATCCAAAACGTAGAAGGTGTTGAAGTTACTCGCATCAACGACCTTACAGATCCAGTTATGCTTGCACACTTGTTGAAATACGACACAACTCAAGGTCGTTTCGACGGTACTGTAGAAGTTAAAGAAGGTGGATTCGAAGTTAACGGTAAATTCGTTAAAGTTTCTGCTGAACGTGACCCAGAACAAATTGACTGGGCTACTGACGGTGTAGAAATCGTTCTTGAAGCAACTGGTTTCTTTGCTAAGAAAGATGCTGCTGAAAAACACCTTAAAGGTGGAGCTAAGAAAGTTGTTATCACTGCTCCTGGTGGAAATGATGTTAAAACAATTGTATTTAACACTAACCACGACATTCTTGATGGTACTGAAACAGTTATCTCAGGTGCTTCATGTACTACAAACTGCTTGGCTCCAATGGCTAAAGCTCTTCAAGACAACTTCGGTGTTGTTGAAGGATTGATGACTACTATCCACGCTTACACTGGTGACCAAATGATCCTTGACGGACCACACCGTGGTGGTGACCTTCGTCGTGCTCGCGCTGGTGCTGCAAACATCGTTCCTAACTCAACTGGTGCTGCTAAAGCTATCGGTCTTGTAATCCCAGAATTGAACGGTAAACTTGACGGATCTGCACAACGTGTTCCAACTCCAACTGGATCAGTTACTGAATTGGTAGCAGTTCTTGAAAAGAACGTTACTGTTGATGAAGTAAACGCAGCTATGAAAGCAGCTTCAAACGAATCATACGGTTACACAGAAGATCCAATCGTATCTTCAGATATCGTAGGTATGTCTTACGGTTCATTGTTCGACGCAACTCAAACTAAAGTTCTTGATGTTGACGGCAAACAATTGGTTAAAGTTGTATCATGGTACGACAACGAAATGTCATACACTGCACAACTTGTACGTACTCTTGAATACTTCGCGAAAATCGCTAAATAATTCAATGGTAAAAGAAAGAGGCTCATTTGAGTCTCTTTTTCTGTATCTTGCTTTGTGAGAATCATCAAAGACAGGTCTGTGGTTTATTGAGCTTCTATTTTCCAAATTTTTAGTCATATAAAAAGTCATTTTTACCATATCTGTCCATTTTTCTAAATGCTTCAAGGAGCTGTTTTGCTGTAAGAGAAGCTAAGCATACTTTTCTTAAAGAAAACTATACCAATTTTACACTTGACAAACCAAAAAACAGTGTGTATACTAGCTTTGTTGGAGTTTTTGGACTCCAAGAAGACTATACCAATTTTTAATAAGAAGGGCTGGTTTCTAAAATATAGGAAATCAGAAGTAATGTTATGTGTGGAATTGTCGGAGTTGTCGGAAATCGCAACGCAACTGATATCTTGATGCAGGGCTTGGAAAAGCTGGAATACCGAGGTTATGACTCGGCTGGAATTT
>CAUPXG010000037.1:0-6132 GCA_963515155.1 Streptococcus oralis
CAGTAAGGAGAGGATATGGAGAAATTTACAGTTTATACGGGAACGACCGTTCCTCTCATGAATGATAACATTGATACAGACCAAATCCTTCCCAAGCAGTTTCTCAAATTAATTGATAAGAAAGGCTTTGGTAAGTACCTCATGTATGCTTGGCGTTATCTGGACGATAACTACACAGAGGATCCAGACTTTGTCTTTAACCGACCTGAATACCGAAAAGCCAGTATCCTCATCTCAGGGGACAACTTTGGCGCAGGATCGTCCCGAGAACACGCGGCTTGGGCTCTAGCAGACTACGGTTTTAAGGTCGTGATTGCAGGATCTTTCGGGGACATTCATTACAATAATGAACTCAATAATGGCATGTTGCCTATTGTTCAGCCTAGAGAGGTTAGAGAGAAACTAGCCCAACTCAAACCGACCGACCAGGTAACTGTGGACTTGGAACAACAAAAAATCATCTCACCAGTTGGAGAATTCACTTTCGAAATCGATAGCGAGTGGAAACACAAGCTCTTAAATGGTTTGGATGATATCGGAATTACTTTGCAGTATGAAGATTTGATTGCTGCTTATGAAAAACAACGACCAGCCTACTGGCAGGATTAGAAAAATAGAAAAGGAACTATAGAACTATGACAAAACACATTCAATGGAACGGAACACTTTCACAAGAAGGATATGACATTTTAAAAGGTGAGGGCGGTTGTATTGTTTGCCCTACAAAAGTTGGTTACATTATCATGACGAGCGATAAGGCAGGTCTTGAACGCAAATTTGAAGCCAAAGAGCGTAACCGTAACAAACCAGGTGTTGTACTTTGTGGTAGCATGGATGAGCTTCGCGCTTTAGCACAACTCAACCCAGAAATTGAAGCCTTCTACCAAAAACATTGGGACGAAGACATTCTCCTAGGTTGTATCCTTCCTTGGAAACCAGAAGCTTTTGAAAAACTCAAAGCATATGGGGATGGTCGTGAAGAACTCATGACAGACGTTCGTGGTACTAGCTGTTTTGTCATCAAGTTTGGTAAAGCTGGTGAACAATTGGCTGCCAAGCTTTGGGAAGAAGGCAAGATGGTCTACGCCTCATCAGCCAACCCATCTGGTAAAGGAAACCGTGGTAAGGTGGAAGGTATCGGAGAACGTATCGAAGGAGCAGTGGACCTTGTCATCGAAGCAGACGACTACGTGGCATCCATCCAACCTGACAAAACGATTGAAACGCGCTACGAGCAAGGTGTAATGGTGTCTATGGTTGATAAAGATGGGAAACTCATCCCAGAACAAGGAGGAGCCCGTTCAATCTCACCAGCACCAGTCGTTATCCGTAAAGGGCTTGACATTGATAAAATCATGATGCATTTGTCAGATACCTTTAACTCATGGGACTACCGTCAGGGAGAGTATTACTAAGATAAAAAAAGAAGTCTAGTGTTAAGAGTCATTGAAGCTCTTAACGCTGGGCTTTTTTTAGAAGTTCTTTTCTTTTTCTATAGGATATGATATTCTATATATAAAATATATGTTTATAGAAATTAATCAATTAAATTTAACAGCCTATAATGTGAAACAGGAGCTATAAAATGGAAGATAAAGTAAATTATTGGATGATAGTTGCAGGTCGTGGTGGCAATGTCTGGTCCTTATTTAAAGAAGAGAATATAGCTTGCATAGATTTTGATTCTAATTTGTCTAGTATTCTAGATTATAAAAATCCTCAAGAATTGAATCAGGGAAAACAGAGAGATAAATTTATTTGGAAATTTGCTCATGACATAAAAAAAGATGATTACATAATAGCTACCACAGGATTTAAGAAAATTTTAGGAATTGGTCAATGTGTGAAACCTTATTATTTTGATGAAACAAAATCAAAGTTTAAACATTGTATTGGTGTTAATTGGTTGAAAGTAGATGGTGGATGGGAATACCAAGGTACAAAAGGTGCAAGACAAACCATCAACTGGGACAGAAACAAGGAACGTATCAATTTATATAAATCCATTCTAAATGGCACATACAGAAAAAATATAGAGAAAGTTGTTATGAATAAAAATATTAACGATTATTTAGATATATTAAGAAAATCCAAAAACCTTATCCTTCGAGGTGCACCTGGTACAGGAAAAACACACCTTGCTATTGATATTGCAAACGAATTAACAGATGGCAACAAAGATCAAATCGGCTTTGTACAGTTTCACCCATCTTATGATTATACGGATTTTGTAGAGGGTTTGAGACCGGTATCAAATGGGGATGGATCTATTGAGTTTAGGCTACAGGACGGTATTTTTAAAGATTTTTGTCAGAAAGCAAAAGAAGCCCAATTGATTGGAGGACAAGATAATTTTGATGAGGCTTGGGATTCTTACTTAGAATATATAAATGTTGCTGAAGAAAAAGAATATATAACAAAAACATCTTACTTATCTGTTAATAGTAGACAAAATTTGTCAGTAAATTATGATAGTGGTGTTCCAGGATGGTCACTACCTCGCAAATATGTTTACGAGTTGTATAAAGATAAAAATTATAATAAGCAAGAATACTACAAAAGTGGTGGAAAAACTGTCCTAGAAACATTGAGAAAGAGATTTGGTTTGAAAGACTATGTTTCCCCAACAGAAATTGACACAGACAAGAAATTCGTTTTCATCATTGATGAAATCAACCGTGGAGAGATTTCTAAGATTTTTGGTGAACTCTTTTTCTCTATTGACCCTGGCTATCGTGGTCAGAAGGGGAGTGTTTCTACTCAATATACCAATCTACACGAAAACGATGAGAAGTTTTATATCCCCGAAAATGTTTACATCATCGGAACAATGAATGATATTGACCGCTCGGTGGACACCTTTGATTTTGCTATGCGTCGTCGTTTCCGTTTTGTTGAAATTACTGCTGAAAGTCAAGTTGCTATGTTGGATAAAGAACTGGGTATCCATGCAGAAGAAGCAAAACTTCGTCTTAGAAACTTGAACGCTGCTATCGAAAACGTTCAGGAATTAAACAGTCATTATCATATCGGTCCAAGTTATTTCCTTAAATTGAAGGATGTAGACTTTGACTATGAAATACTCTGGTCTGATTATATTAAACCCCTCCTAGAAGACTACTTGCGGGGTTCTTATGAAGAGTCTGAAACTCTGGCAACATTGAAAAAAGCATTTGATCTGACAAATAAAGAGCAAACAGTTCAGCAAGATACTGGTGATGATAATGCGGATAACTGATAATCAGAATAGAATTACTAAAGAAGATTTTGTCGCAGAATATCCCAAACTAAGTCAAGCTCTTCTTGATAGAACACTGGATAACCTTTCTAGAGAGGATAATATCTTTATTTTTCCAAATGATTTGACTCATACTCCTGATTTAGAGAAGGACCAAAAGATTTTTGAAACTGTCAATCAGGAAATTAAGACTGGAAATGTGATTGGTTTTCTGGGGTGTGGTCAGGAAAGATTGACGATTTCCTCTCGTTTTTCTGATGAAAGTAACGACCATTTTTTACATTATCTTTTACAAAAGGTTCTCAATATCAATCTGACTAGTTTGGATGTTGGACTATCTCCCGAAGATAAGCTCTATCAGCTTTTGATTTACCTCTTTCCAAAATATCTGCAAGCCGCTCTCCGAAAAGGTTTTTATAAGGAATACCAGAGATTTTCTCATAACGACAGTCATGTAAAGGGAGTGATAGATGTTGGAAACCATCTTAAAAGAAATGTTCCTTTTATGGGGAATATTGCCTATACCACTAGGGAGTTCACCTATGATAATCCACTCATGCAGTTGATTCGGCATACGATTGAGTACATAAAGAATCAGAAAAATTTCGGAGTTCTACTCGATAGTAATCGTGAAAATATAACTGAAATTACTCGTGTAACCTCAGCTTATAAACTAGCTGATCGTGCCAAGATTATTAGAATGAATAAAATCAAACCTATCCGACACGCCTATTTCAGAGAGTACAGAAAGTTACAAGAACTTTGTCTTATGATCCTAAGCCAAGAAAAGCACGGTCTAGGGGATCAGGAACAAAAAATCCATGGTATTCTTTTCGATGTTTCCTGGCTCTGGGAAGAGTATATTTACACCCTGTTGCTAAAAGATTTCATACATCCACGAAATAAGGATAAGACGGACGGAATTTCAGTATTTTCTAATCGTGAAAGAAAAGTATTTCCAGATTTTTATCGTAAAGAGTTAAAAATAGTTCTAGATGCTAAATATAAAAAACTGGAGTTCACTGAAAAAGGAATCAATCGCGAGGACTTATTCCAGCTGATTTCCTATTCTTATATTTTAAAAGCTGAGAAAGCTGGATTGATTTTTCCTAGTATGGAGCAGTCAGTAAATAGTGAAATAGGAAAGCTAGCAGGTTATGGAGCTTTGTTGAAGAAATTGTCTATCCAAATTCCTCAGAATGCCTCATCCTATAGTGCATTTTGTGAAATGATGGAAAGTTCAGAAGAAATTTTTAAAAGGAATATTGATAAAGAAGTGGGGAGAAACTAGTCTCTCTACTTTTTATATCTAAACAACAAAAACCGAACATTATTGCCTCGTAATTGAAAACATTTGACAAAAACTGTACTTTGTTTTATAATAAGTCAAGGAAACGTCGGAAAAGGCGTAGGGGTGCGCAAGCATAGGTAGGTCATTACAAAAGAAACGAGACATCGATATGTTAAATGAATTTCCAATTTTTGATTACGAAGATATTCAGTTGATCCCAAACAAATGTGTCATTAAAAGCCGTGCCGAAGCAGACACAAGCGTCACACTTGGAAATCACACTTTCAAACTACCTGTTGTACCTGCAAATATGCAGACGATTTTGGATGAGAACGTAGCAGAGCAACTTGCTAAAGACGGTTACTTCTACATTATGCACCGTTTTGACGAGGCTGGGCGCATTCCTTTTATAAAACGCATGCACGATCAAGGGCTCATTGCTTCTATTTCTGTTGGTGTTAAGGATTACGAGTATGATTTCGTTAGCCAACTCAAGGCTGATGCTCCTGAGTATATCACGATTGACATTGCTCATGGTCATGCAGATAGCGTGATTTCTATGATTCAGCACATCAAGAAAGAATTACCAGATACTTTTGTCATTGCTGGGAATGTGGGCACACCAGAAGCTGTACGTGAATTGGAAAATGCTGGTGCGGATGCTACCAAGGTTGGAATCGGTCCTGGGAAGGTTTGTATCACCAAGGTGAAAACAGGTTTTGGTACAGGTGGCTGGCAATTGGCTGCCCTACGCTGGTGTGCCAAGGCTGCGCGTAAACCGATCATCGCTGATGGTGGGATTCGTACTCATGGTGATATTGCCAAGTCTATCCGTTTTGGTGCTAGCATGGTCATGATTGGTTCCCTCTTTGCAGGACACATCGAAAGTCCAGGGAGAACGATTGAAGTCGACGGCGAACAGTTCAAAGAATACTATGGTTCAGCTTCACAATATCAAAAGGGTGCTTATAAAAATGTGGAAGGAAAACGAATTTTGCTTCCTGCCAAAGGGCATTTGCAAGACACCCTTACTGAGATGGAGCAGGACTTGCAAAGTGCTATCTCTTATGCGGGTGGACGCACGGTTGCTGACCTCAAACACGTTGATTATGTTATCGTGAAAAACTCTATCTGGAACGGGGATGCATCCCACTAATGGACGGTTAATCCACCCATAAAAAACTTGTTATTAGAGCAAATTTCTGTTATAATAAGACAAGTTTCCACCCTTAGTGTAATGGATATCACGTAAGATTCCGGTTCTTGAGATGGGGGTTCGATTCCCTCAGGGTGGATGTAAACAGCCTAAAAAAGCCTTATTTAAAGGCTTTTTCTTTATTTCGACCCAAATTTGTCCCTAAAATTGAAAATTTTTTTAAAAAATGCTCAATTCCCCTCTAGTCCCGTTTTAAAGTGACTCAGGGGGCTTTTTTTGATATAATAAAAGAGACTGTTATCAGTTAGAAAGAGGTTGGTATGAAAGAATTACAAACTGTACTAAAGCAGCGTTTTGCAATCGAATTTGCAGACAAAAACTTACTAGAAACTGCCTTTACTCATACGAGTTATGCCAATGAGCACCGCCTCTTAAAAATTTCACACA
>CAUPXG010000038.1:0-5799 GCA_963515155.1 Streptococcus oralis
TATAGCAAACAAATAAGATTATGCCAGATATGAAGGCAATGCCACCTTCTTTCAGTCCATTAGGAATGAAAGTGAGGACAACTTTTCCTTCTCCTTTTTTCACATCTAATTTCATAAAACCGTTTTGAGCTCGTTTTAGTGTGACAGGCTTCTCATTAAGAGTGGCTGACCATCCCTTATCATAAGGAATGGTAAAGAATAATGAAGTATCCTTTTCCGCTCTATAATTTGTTTTTACTGTGTTTAAATCAGTAGTTGTGGAAACGGGCTGCTCTTTTAATTTTTGAATGACATTTTGATATTGCTCAGTATTAACGGCAAAAAATTCTGGCGTATCAAAAGAAACTGTCGAATTGTTTGGGAATGTAAAGCGAATAGATACTGTTTGACTTTGACTAAAATAGCCAGCATTAAAGAAAGGGAAAACATTATTAGTTGTATAATGTTCTGTAAAGTTATTGACAGTAATGTCAACATCTGTCTGATCATCATTACTAAAATCAATCCCAGCAACATTGACATATAGTTGACTGTTAGTAGGTACATTGACAGTATAGACTACGCTAGCAAAGCTTGTATTCTGTTCTCTGTCAACATCCACAGTCACTCTGTTACCAATTTGCTTGACATTTTCATTAGTAGTTATAGCATCTACTTTGTCATAATATTTAAAATCAAAGCCAGTCAATCGATTCAAAAATTCTGTCTGATTATCTAAAGTCAAATTTGTAAACTTGACATCATGGTAAATATCATTGGTCAGAAAAGCTAAACCAAGTGCAGCATCATTTTGGTAGAGAGACATTTCTTTTTCAGTTTTTTCAGGAAGAAAACCAAATTTTTGAGGATCTGTTTCAGATAGATTGTAGCGAACACCAAAAATACTGTCCATTAAAATACTGTTGTTTTGATAACGGAGATTCAGATTTGTTCCTGCTGATTTAAAACCAAGTTTATCTAAAGTGGAACTTGCCTGAGTATTTCTGACAGATGAGAACTGGGAAATTCCATTGTAGTTGAATTTCATACTGTCATTTCCCGTTTGTGGATTCAATCTTTCAGTTCTAAAGAAGTCAATATTTTTCTTTTTGGAATAATTGACAAGCTTGTCAATCTCGTCAAGGTGGCTAGCATAAGATGAACGAGTGGCAAATACCCATTCTTTAGCAATTCCTCCAACTTGATAATAGGAATTAAGCGACAATTCAAAAGTAACAAAGAAAAGCAAGACAGGGAGAATGATTTTTGGTTGAATCGAAGATTTTGCTAAGACAAAGCTAATCAAGAGATAAGCCAGCAGAAATTCTAATGTTAGAATATAATTCTCAGGACCCAAAAAGTCATAATGTTTTCTCTGAATAAACGTAATAATAAATCCAAGGCTGAGCAAAGTGAAACTAATGGCAACATTCATCAATTTCACATCTTTCCAACGATTTAAAGTCTCAGCAGCCATATAGATAACTACCAGAGAAAATAACCAAGAATAACGGTGAAGAAACATGTTCGGAGCATGCATTCCCTGCCAAAGTAAGTCTAAATATTGAAGATAAAAACTAGCTATGAAAATTGCAATAAGTAAAAAGTAGCAAAGTTTCACGTGAAACTTAACAGATTTTAAGGTGAAAAATAAGATAGCTAGAATCAATGGGAAGGTGCCGACATAAATCATAGGGATAGAACCATACTTGGTTGTATCAAAACTTCCAATAAAATTTTTAGCAAACACATCTAAGAACCAACTTTTTTCTGTCAACAATGACGAAACTTTTGTCAAGGTTTCACCATGAGTACTTATGTCTAGGTAAGTTGGCAGAATCATGATTAGGCTAGTCAGACCTGCTAAAGCAGATACGATTGTAAAGTCAAGTAAACTTTTAATTCTATTTTTGAAATCCCAAGATAATTGAAGAAGGTACCAAAAGACCAAAAAGATTGCCATCATATATCCAAAATAATAATTTTGGATGAAGAGAATTGACAGTGTTGTAAAGTATAGTACTCTTCCTTTTCCAGTTATCAACCTATGTAAACCTAGAACAATTAAAGGTGCAAGGATAAACACATCCAGCCAGGTTTTAATTTCCAATTGACTGACTGAAAAACTCATTAAAGAAAATGAAGTTGAAAGAGTGATGATGAGTAAAGCTGGAATCTTTTTGAATATTCCTTTGATGCTGATAAAGGCAGAGAGTCCAATTAATCCAAACTTGATTAAGGTAAATAGATAGATGGCATCTGGCATTGATTTCAAATCAAAGAAATAAACCAAGGGAGATAAGAAGCTACCTAAATAATAACTGGATAAAGCATAGAAATTCTGCCCAAGTCCGCTGGAGAAAGTATAGAAAATACTATCTGTGCCATGAAGGATATTTCTTAGGTTGGTGTCAAAAATGACATACTGATGAAAACCATCACCAAGCAAGGGAGAAGTTTCGCTATTCCAGTAAATTCCATACATCAAGTAGACAAAGAACATAACGAAAAATGGAAGAAGGAAGGCACAAAAATAAGGCCAATTTTTTTTAAAATATTCTTTAATGTGATTCATATTTCTTATATAGAAAGAGGCAGAAACGTTGTTTCATGCCTCTGTAAAGCTTTGTAAACGTAAATTGACAAGAGATTAATCTTTCCAAAGTTCTTTGACTTTTGCCTGAACTTCTTGATTTTCCAAGAATTCATCATAGGTTTCGTCAATGCGGTCAATCACACCATTTTTAGACAGGACAATGATATGGTTGGCCAAGGTTTGAATAAATTCATGGTCGTGACTGGCAAAAATAATGGATCCTTTGAAATTTTTTAAGCCATCATTTAAGCTGGAGATTGATTCCAAATCTAAGTGATTGGTTGGATCGTCCAAGACTAAAACGTTGGATTTAAGCAACATTAACTTAGATAGCATAACCCGAACTTTTTCTCCTCCTGACAAGACATTGACAGACTTGTTAACCTCATCTCCAGAAAAAAGCATGCGTCCAAGGAAACCTCGGAGGAAGGTGTTGTCATCCTCTTCTTTGCTAGCAAATTGACGCAGCCAGTCAAGGATTGATTCACCACTAGCAAAGTCACGAGAATTATCTTTTGGTAGGTAAGATTGACTGGTTGTGACACCCCACTTGACAGTTCCTTCATACTCAATATCACCCATTAAAGCACGAATTAAAGCTGTTGTTTGGATGTCGTTTTGACCAATCAAAGCTGTTTTATCGCCAGGACGTAAAATGAAGTTAATATTATCAAGAATAGTTTCTCCGTCTATCTTGACAGAAAGGTTTTCCACTGTCAAGAGATCATTACCGATTTCACGTTCTGCTTTAAAGCTGATAAATGGGTATTTACGGCTAGATGGAACAATTTCTTCTAACTCAATCTTGTCAAGCATCTTTTTACGAGAAGTTGCTTGTTTTGATTTTGAAGCATTGGCAGAAAAACGAGCAACAAATTCTTGAAGTTGCTTGATTTTTTCTTCTGCTTTGGCATTTCGGTCAGCTAGAAGCTTAGCCGCTAGTTCGCTTGATTCTTTCCAGAAATCATAGTTTCCGACATAGAGCTTGATTTTTCCAAAGTCAAGGTCGGCCATATGAGTGCAGACTTTATTCAAAAAGTGGCGGTCGTGGGATACAACAATAACTGTATTGTCAAAATCGATAAGAAAGTCTTCCAGCCAAGTAATAGACTGAATATCCAAACCGTTAGTTGGCTCGTCCAGAAGTAAGACATCAGGTTTACCAAAAAGGGCTTTGGCTAAGAGTACTTTAACCTTGTCTCCGTTAGAGAGCTCGCTCATATTTTGGTAGTGAAGATCTTCCGGAATATTGAGATTTTGCAATAATTGTGAGGCTTCACTTTCAGCTTCCCAACCACCTAGTTCAGCAAACTCTCCCTCAAGCTCGGCCGCACGTACACCATCTTCATCAGAAAAATCAGGCTTCATATAAATAGCATCTTTTTCTTTCATGATGTTGTAGAGATGCTCATTTCCCATAATTACAACATCAATAGCCCGTTCTTCTTCATAGTCAAAGTGGTTCTGGCGGAGGACTGAAAGACGTTCATTTGGTCCTAGAGAAATGTGGCCTGTTGTTGGCTCGATATCGCCAGCTAAAATTTTTAAAAAGGTTGATTTTCCAGCGCCGTTAGCTCCAATCAATCCATAAGTATTTCCTTCTGTAAATTTGATGTTGACCTCATCAAACAATTTTCGGTCACTGAAACGCAGTGATACATCTGATACTGTAAGCAATGTCTTTCTCCTATATATATAATCTTCTTCATTTTACTAGAAAATAGAACTTTTTTCAAATAATTCTGAGATAAAAAGTAAAAAACGAAGCCAAAAGAAAAAAGGAGAATAGAATGAACTAAGACTTTTAGGTTTTACAGCCAGAATAGTTTGTCAATTAAGTTTACAAATGTTGTAAAGGGATGTCAATCAAGCTGTAAAAACTGGATTTTTTGCTTTTTTCTAGAAACTTCTTTCTCATTTTCATTGAAAATGATATAATGAACTCATTATAAATTGAGGAGTAATAAATGACTAAACCAATTATTTTAACAGGAGATCGTCCGACAGGAAAATTGCATATTGGTCATTATGTAGGAAGTTTACGGAACCGCGTGCTTTTGCAGGATCAGGGTAAATATGAGATGTTCGTATTTTTGGCTGATCAGCAAGCTTTGACAGATCATGCAAAGGACCCCCAAACAATTGTTGAGTCCATTGGTAATGTAGCTTTAGATTATCTGGCGGCTGGATTGGATCCTGAAAAGGTGACTATTTTTATTCAAAGTCAGATTCCTGAGTTGGCAGAGTTGTCAATGTATTACATGAATTTGGTGTCATTAGCTCGTCTTGAGCGTAATCCTACTGTCAAGACTGAGATTGCGCAAAAAGGATTTGGTGAAAGTTTGCCGACTGGGTTTTTAGTTTATCCTATTTCTCAGGCAGCAGATATCACTGCTTTTAAAGCTAATTATGTACCAGTAGGACATGATCAAAAGCCTATGATTGAGCAGACTCGGGAGATTGTTCGTTCTTTTAACAACGCTTACCAGACAGATGTTTTGGTAGAACCGGAAGGAATTTATCCTGAAAATGAAGCAGCTGGACGTTTGCCTGGTTTGGATGGCAATGCTAAGATGTCTAAATCTCTCAATAACGGTATTTATCTGGCAGATGATATGGATATTCTGCAAAAGAAAGTTATGAGCATGTATACAGATCCTAATCATATCAGAGTGGAAGATCCTGGAAAAGTTGAGGGAAATATGGTCTTTCATTATCTGGATGTTTTTGGCCGCCCCGAAGATGCTGCTGATATTGCTGCAATGAAAGAGCATTATCAAAGAGGTGGTCTGGGAGATGTCAAAACCAAACGCTATCTGTTAGAAATTTTAGAGCGAGAGTTAGGTCCGATTCGTGAGCGTCGTGTGGAGTTTGCTAAAGACATGGGACAGGTCTATCAGATGCTGCAAGAAGGATGCGATAAGGCACGTCAGACTGCCGGTCAGACTCTTTCGGAAGTGAAGTCTGCGATGGGGATTAATTATTTTAAATAACGAATATTATTGATTATGAATCACAAAAACTATCGTTTTTAGTTTAAAAAATGATGGTTTTTATTTTTTGTATAATAATGATTGACAATTTCCTATAGAATGGTATGATATTAACAACAAAAAAACCAGCTCTTATTCAAAGAAATCTGAACTTCAATTTTCTTTGGGTATTAGTTCAAATAAGAAGGAAAAGAGGAAACTGTGGATGTCTAACTGGGACACTAAATTTTT
>CAUPXG010000039.1:0-5668 GCA_963515155.1 Streptococcus oralis
CTCGTAAAGCATCACAATTCTCAAAACGTTAATCAATACGATTATATCAACGTTTACAGACATTCAAGAATTATTTCTTGGATGTCTTTTTTGTTTCAAAAAATCAAAGTTCACCCCAAAATTCACCCCATATTCACCCCATCAATTTTTTAAACTACGAAAAGCAATATCACCTACAGTCTGATTGACTTTATCTTTGATATTAACGTAAGTTTTTGTAATCTCTTTATCACTATGAGTAAGAGCTTCTGAGAAGGCTTCAAGAGAAACACCTGCTTGTTTAGCAAGAGTAGCACCAGTATGTCTTAGTTTGTGTGGTGATGCTGGTGCTAATTCGGGATGTCTTCGTCTGACTGATTTCATCTTGATAAAACTTAAAATTTTTCTAATTATAACGAAGCATAGTCAAAAAGCTATGACCTCTATATTCACAAAAAAATCCAGACCAATACTAGTCCAGATTTCTTGTCTATTAAACATTCTTTTCAAAGAATGGAAGAACGGCTGTAACGGCTTTGTCAACGCAATTATTTAACTGTGAGAATCCGACGCACATAAATTTTAAATGGCGTCTCAGTCACATTTAAATTTATGAGACGCTTAGACGTTAGGCTTTCAATTTGTCAAATTTTGCTTTGACATTTGCCTTGAATTCTTCAAGTTTAGCCTTGCGTTCGGCTTTACGTTCAGCCTTCATTTGTGCACGTGCCTGGTTGTAGAGGTCTTCTTGGACTTGCAGAGCTGCTTCGATTTCGGCTACGACGGTTGCTACATCCCAACGCACGATTTGGGTGTCGTACTTGGTGAAGTAAGCATCGATGACTGCTTCGTTGTTTTCTTGCACCAAGGCGACAACGGCTGTTTCGCCGTCGATCAATTTTTGAGACACAACGTCAATCAAGCCAGCTTCTGCCGTATCAACGGTATCACCAGCAGCCAAACCATAGAGGCTGCCAATACCATAACCAAACAAGACGCCGATAGGACCACCCAAAAGCCCGATAACTGCACCGAGCAAGCCACCTTCTAGGGTTGCATCCGTCGTTGAATCTTCAAAGTCATAGCGTTCTTTTTCAACGATGTGACCGTTTTCATTTTTGACCAAGGCGATTTGAGCAACCTTGGTCGTCTGAGTTTGGCGGAAAGCCTTCAAATCCGCAAAGGACTGATAAGCTTCGCTTTCAGTGTTAAAGACTGAAACTACTAGGTTTTCCATAGTTAGTACCTCTTTTCTAAATATATACGTTCATTATAATACAGTTTCAATCACTTTTCAATCATTTTAGTGCGACATTTTAATTGATATGTCGCGTTTATCAGCGTCAAAGAACAGTTTCAGGCAGCGGTATATCTTTGCCATATCCCAGCCCAGACACTCTGGCGACTCTGAGTGATTATCAAGAAAGGCGTCCAGCAACATCTTAAAGCCTCCCGTGCAAAAAGTAAATAAATAGTGTTTTTCCTGTATGCCTGTCACACGGCTAAAAGACCGCTTGACCAAATCTTCCAGAAAATTATAGCAGATATTATGTACCAGCTCTGTGTAGCGAGTCTGATGAGCGTGCCGAATCACATCGACACTTTTATAGAATCTGCCAACTGTTTCCTTATGGTCGAATCCTTGAAAGAAGTCGCTTTATTCGTCGGTCAAGACAATTAATTTGGCTGGTGCAACTGATTCGCCAAGCTATGAACAAGCAATTATTACCTTTTGAAAGCAAAAATGGCAATTATGAAGGTGAAGCTACTCAGGTCTTAGTTCTTCTATCCAATTACTATGCAGACAAAAAACTATTTGATGAAAATACAGATGAATATGGAAATATCTTGATTTTAAAGGATTCATCCATCATTTCTAAATTATCGGCTATCCCAGATTTATTAAAAAGGGGATCTAGTAGGTAACAATAATATCGAATATATCAAAGTACGCAATATTAGGATTTCTTCAGAGGTTGAGTTAGAGTCAGATGTTGATGGGGATAAGTCGGATAATCTGCCAATAGATATAAAAATACTAGAAAACAGGCTTGAAAAAGGCTCGTAAAGCTAGCCAGTTCTCTAAACGTTAATTCGTTGCTGGACAGCAGAATACAAACGAAAACACTTTGCATCTTGCAAGGTGTTTTTTTCTATGAGAACTGGCGGTGCGCAATTAGGATAGCTCTAGCGACTTTAGTCGCATAGAGATATGCTATGCACAGTTGCCTCAAGAAAACAATGCTTCTTGGTCCACCCTGTTAGACAAGCTTCAAAACCAAGGAATCCAACAGATTTCTCTTGTAGTTACAGATGGCTTTAAGGGGCTTGAGCAGATTATCAGTCAGGCTCACCCATTAGCTAAACAACAATGTTGCTTAATTCATATTAGTCGAAATCTAGCTAGTAAAGTGAAACGAGCAGATAGAGCGGTTATTCTGGGGCAATTTATAATGATTTATCGTGCTGAAAATTTAGAAATGGCAGGACAAGCTTTAGAGGACTTTCTCGCCGAATGGAAACCAAAGTATAGGAAAGTCATGGAAAGTCTGGAGAAGACGGATAATCTTTTAACTTTTTATCAGTTTCCCTACCAGATTTGGCACAGCATGTATTCGACAAACCTCATTGAGTCTCTTAACAAAGAAATCAAACATCAAACGAAAAAGAAGGTTCTTTTTCCTAATGAGGAGGCTCTGGAACGTTACTTAGTTACGTTGTTTGAAGATTATAATTTCAAGCAAAGTCAACGAATCCATAAAGGGTTTGGTCAATGTTCTGATACACTTGAAAGCTTATTTAATTAACACTCCGTAACTCTACTTAAGTGTTTACACATAATTATTGACAGTATCAAAAAATAAAGTATATTGTTTTCATCATAATATAATTAAATATCAGTATAGAGAATTTTATCTATATATCAGATATCAGCAATTGCTTTTGCTGTCATTTTTCGCTACAATAGTTACAAGGAGGAAATAAACATGTTAAAAGAAGTATTAAACGTCGCAAAAGTTGCGAAAAAATCATCTCTCTTCTTAGGAGGGGTAGCATTTGGGACGCTTGGCTTGAAAGTCTTAGCAAGTAAAGAAGCTAAGAAAGGCTATTCTAAGGCCTTGGCTAAAGCTTACAAATTGAAAGATGGACTGGATGCATCTGTTTCTGTTGTAAAACAACACGGTGATGATGTTTTACAAGACGCTAAATATTTATACGAACAGGAAAAGAAAGAAGAACAATTAGATAGCCTGACAGGTGAATAATATGTCTTTTAAAGTGCTACACAGAGGATATCAACATATCCGATTATCGTCCTCGTTTTCACTGACCTTGGATATTCAAGATTATCTTCGTTCCTTGGCTAAAGATGAAAAAGGGATCGACTCTATTCAGTTTTATATGGATCAGCAGCACTTTACTCTACGTATGAAAGAAGGCTTCTCTGTATTAGAAAATGCAGAGGCCTTTTTAAAAAAAATTGACAAGGGGAAAGTTTCGGACTTGATGACTCTTCCCATTCGTAGAGAAGAGAGTGCTTATTCAATTGTATCGGGTGCAGCGATTAAGCGTTTGCTGTTTCGAAGTTTTGTACCCTACCCTATTCGTTATATTTGGACTTGTTATCAGGCTTTGGGTTATGTCAAAGAAGCCTATCAAACTTTAGCGCGCAAGGAACTAACCATGGAGGTCTTGGACTGTTCGGCCATTTTGTTGTCCTTGTTTATGAACCAATCCAAGACAGCTAGCAACATCATGTTTATGCTTGATTTGGGTAATCATCTGGATCAGTGGTCTTTAAAAAAAACAGCAACAGATTTGGAACAAAGCCTTCTTGCTAAAGAAAGTGATGTTTTCTTAGTGCGGGGAGACATGGTCATCAGCATCAAGAGTTCTGATGTTCAAGTAGGTGATGTATTAGTTGTCTCCCAAGGGAATGAAATCTTGTTTGACGGCCAAGTGGTTTCAGGATTAGGCATGGTCAATGAGAGTTCCTTGACTGGAGAGAGCTTCCCTGTTGAAAAGAAAGAGGGAGATTCTGTATGTGCGAATACTGTTTTGGAAACAGGAGAGTTAAGAATTCGTGTGACTGATAATCAGATAAACAGTCGTATTTTGCAACTCATCAATCTGATGAAAAAATCTGAAGAGAGTAAGAAGACAAAACAACGTCATTTTATTAGGATGGCAGACAAGGTTGTAAAATATAACTTCTTAGGTGCTGGTTTGACTTATCTGTTAACAGGTTCGTTTTCAAAAGCCATTTCCTTTTTATTGGTGGATTTTTCATGTGCTCTAAAAATATCCACACCTGTAGCCTACCTTACGGCCATAAAGGAAGGTCTAAATCGAGAAATGGTTATTAAAGATGGTGATGTATTAGAAAAATATCTGGAAGTGGATACTTTCTTGTTTGATAAAACGGGTACCATCACGACGAGTTATCCTTTGGTTGAAAAGGTTCTTCCTTTCGGAGATTATACTGAGAAAGATATTTTAAGAATAAGTGCATGTTTGGAGGAACATATCTATCATCCTATTGCCAATGCAATTGTTAAACAAGCTGAAATTGAAGGCATTGAACACGAAGAAATGCATGGCAAGCTTCAGTATGTTGCAAGCAAAGGGATTAAATCGCAAATTGATGGTCAATCGGTTGTCATTGGAAATTATGTACTAATGCAAGACGAACAGGTAAGAATTAGTTCTGAGCAGCTGGCCTTGATTGAGCAATATAAGACTCATTACAATTTATTGTTTTTGGCTTATAAGAAAGAATTAATTGGGATGTTTTGTATCCACACTCCCTTGAGAAGCGAGGCGAAAGTTGCATTGAAAAAGCTAAAGCGCCAAGGGAAAAAACTGATTCTGGCAACTGGTGATACGTTGGCTAGAACAGAAGAGTTGGTTAAAGATCTGCCATTTGACAACGTTTATACTGATTTAAAACCAGATGGTAAGTTTCAGTTGGTTCAGGAATTACAGAAAGCTGGCCGAACTATTTTGATGGTTGGAGACGGGTTAAACGACTCTGCTGCCTTGACGCTTGCAGATATTGGGGTTGTGATGAATGAAAGTGCTGATATTTCTAAGCAGATGAGTGATATTTTATTATTAGATAATCGTTTAGATTTCTTCGAGGAATTGAATTCTTTATCTGAATCGTTGCAGAAATTAATTCAAAGAAATATTCAAGAAACAGTTGTAATAAATGGAAGTTTAATTGGATTTGGGTTGTTAAATTGGTTAAGCCCATCTAATCTTTCGATATTGCACAATCTGACTACTTTAAGAATCGTCCTTCGTAGTCTTTCTATTAAAAGTAGGTAAGAGACCGAGAAGCTGAGGTTATAAAAACTAAAAGGAGTTGTCTCATTTGAGAATAACGGCTCTTTGTCAACTGTAGTGGGTTGATGGAAAATTATACCCTGGAGAGGACCAAATTGGTTCTCTCCTTTTAAATATTGAAAAAACCATTGGCAGTGGACATACTTTAAGACTATATATTTCTGAAACTAGTTTCACAATACAAATATTGACATGCAATTATTAATTGGTGGATTTTAAGTTGACATCTACAAAGGTTAATGTTAGAATACATTCAAAAATATATTTGAATGAGGTGTTTTATGATTCAAAATGTTGTTACTTCAATAATCCTGTATTCTGGGACAGCCGTAGACTTACT
>CAUPXG010000040.1:0-4439 GCA_963515155.1 Streptococcus oralis
GAGGAAGCAAAAAAAGCAGATCCCAATGCGAAAAGCAACTATGAAACAGCCCTAGAAGCTGCTAAAACGATCAAAACAGAGATGAAAATCGTTCCCGTTAAGACCTTGCAGGATGCGATTGATTACCTTAAAAACAATCCCTAATTCGTAGAAAAATTGAAAACTAGCGCGCAAGCGGATAAGATGGTATAATAGTCAAATGGTTCAATTATTATTCACTCTAAGTAGTCATATACTCTTTATTTATTTGAGTTTTTACCTTTTGAAGGATCTTGTGAGATGGGAAAAGGTTTTAAAAGTGACCGCTACTAACACAAAAAAAGTTCGTTTGTTGGTAGGTTTCTTTAGTATTGTGATGGGCTACATCTTGAGTTCATTCTTTATCGGTTTGTACCAACTGTGGCAAGAAGCACTTAGAGGACTATTATAAAATCAAAAGTAAAGGAAACAACTATGGAAAAAATTGTGGTTCAAGGCGGAGATAATCGTCTGGTCGGGAGTGTGACGATCGAGGGAGCAAAGAATGCAGTCTTGCCCTTGTTGGCAGCGACAATTCTAGCAAGCAAGGGTAAGACAGTCTTGCAGAACGTCCCAATCTTGTCAGATGTTTTCACCATGAATCAAGTGGTTCGAGGTCTGAATGCCAAGGTGGACTTTGATGAGGAAGCTCATGTTGTCGAGGTTGATGCGACTGGTGATATCACGGAGGAAGCTCCATACAAGTATGTCAGCAAGATGCGGGCATCCATCGTTGTCTTGGGACCAATCCTTGCTCGTGTAGGCCATGCCAAAGTTTCTATGCCAGGGGGATGTACCATCGGGAGTCGTCCAATCGACCTCCACCTCAAAGGTTTGGAAGCTATGGGGGCAAAGATTACCCAGACAGCTGGTTACATCGAAGCCAAGGCAGAACGCCTGCATGGTGCTCATATCTACATGGACTTCCCAAGTGTTGGCGCAACACAAAACCTGATGATGGCAGCGACTCTAGCTGATGGTGTGACGGTCATCGAAAATGCTGCGCGTGAGCCGGAAATTGTTGACCTTGCTATTCTCCTTAATGAAATGGGAGCCAAGGTCAAGGGAGCTGGTACCGAAACCATCACAGTGACTGGTGTTGAGGAACTCCATGGTACGACCCACAATGTGGTACAGGACCGTATCGAAGCCGGAACCTTTATGGTGGCTGCAGCTATGACTGGCGGAGATGTCCTCGTTCGCGATGCAGTCTGGGAACACAATCGCCCCTTGATTTCAAAACTCCTTGAAATGGGCGTTGAAGTGACAGAGGAATCAGAAGGCATTCGTATTCGTTCTCAACTTGAAAATCTCAAGGCTGTTCATGTAAAAACCTTACCACATCCAGGATTCCCAACAGATATGCAGGCGCAATTTACAGCTCTTATGACAGTCGCAAAAGGGGAATCCACCATGGTGGAAACGGTGTTTGAGAATCGCTTCCAACACTTGGAGGAAATGCGCCGTATGGGCTTGCACTCAGAGATTATCCGTGACACAGCTCGTATTGTTGGGGGACAGGCTTTACAGGGGGCAGAAGTTCTATCAACGGACCTTCGTGCTAGTGCGGCCTTGATTCTGACAGGTCTGGTAGCGCAAGGAGAGACAGTTGTTGGTAAATTAGTCCACCTTGACAGAGGTTACTACCGCTTCCATGAGAAGTTGGCTCAGCTAGGAGCGAAGATTCAGCGGATTGAGGCAAATGATGAAGAAGAATAAAAATATACGTTATGTACTCCGTCGCTTACTGTTGATTTTTATTGTACTCTTGCTGGGATTCCTTGCCTTAGGAATCGGCTTGATGATTGGCTACGGGATTCTAGGAAAGGGACAGGATCCATGGGCGATTTTGTCTCCAGCGAAATGGCAAGAATTGATTAGTAAATTTACAGGAAATTAGACTGGGAGGCCAGTCTTTTTCTAGAGATATAAGGAGAAAAATGGACAAAAAAACAAGACAAGCTCTGATAGGGTTACTTCTATTCTTACTCTTGGCTGCTGGAAGCTACTACATCAAGCAGATGCAGACAGCGCCAAACACCCCTAGAACCAAGGTTAGTCAGAAAAAACAAGCTTCAGAAGCTCCCAGTCAGGAGCTGGCTGAAAGTGTCTTAACTGAGTCAATCAAAAATCAAATCAAGGGGGGGCTCGAGTGGAATGGAGCAGGGGCCTTCATTGTCAATGGCAATAAAACCAATCTAGATGCCAAGGTTTCCAGCAAACCCTATGCGGATAATAAAACAAAGACAGTGGGAAAAGAAACAGTTCCAACTGTTGCCAATGCCATCTTATCCAAAGCGACTCGGCAGTATAAGAATCGTGAAGAGACTGGAAATGGCTCAACCTCTTGGACGCCACCAGGATGGCATCAGGTTAAGAATCTAAAGGGAGCCTACACACATGCAGTTGATAGAGGACATCTGCTGGGCTATGCCTTGATAGGTGGTTTGGATGGTTTTGATGCCTCTACCAGCAATCCCAAGAATATTGCAGTTCAGACGTCTTGGGCAAACCAAGCACAGGCTGAAGATTCGACAGGTCAGAACTACTATGAGAGTTTGGTCAGAAAAGCCTTGGACCAAAATAAGAGGGTCCGTTATCGGGTGACGCTCCACTATGCAACAAATGAGGACCTAGTTCCATCGGCTTCACAAATCGAAGCCAAGTCTTCAGATGGCGAATTGGAGTTCAATGTCCTAATCCCCAATGTTCAAAAGGGAATCCAGCTTGATTACCGAACAGGGCAAGTAACAGTGACAGATTAGAAGTAATAGATGTTATAAAAAACAGCTCCTTTGTCTTCTAGAGGCAGGGGAGTTGTTCTTTAAATGAAAAATAATGTGAATCCTGATCGATTTTATGATATAATGGAACACAAGATACTATTTTAGGAGAAGGACTATGGAAGACCCGAGCAGTCAGAATTTGTTGCTACAGTTTGTATTGTTATTTATCTTGACCTTTTTAAATGCCTTTTTCTCAGCCACCGAAATGGCGATGGTGTCATTAAACCGTTCCCGAGTGGAGCAAAAGGCAGAAGAGGGAGACAAACGTTACGTTCGTTTGTTAAAGGTACTTGAAAATCCTAACCACTTTTTATCAACAATTCAAGTTGGTATCACCTTGATCACGATCTTGTCAGGGGCAAAATTGGCAGATACACTTGGACAAGTAATTGCCTCTTGGATGGGGAATGGAGAAACAACTTATGCCATTGCAAGTTTCCTCTCTTTGGCATTCTTGACCTACATCTCTATTGTTTTTGGTGAACTCTATCCTAAACGGATTGCCCTTAATCTAAAAGATGCCTTAGCCATTCGCTCTGTTCCGATTATCATTGGGCTTGGGAAGATTGTCAGTCCCTTTGTCTGGCTTCTGTCAGCTTCAACTAATCTATTGAGCCGTGTGACGCCAATGACCTTTGATGATGCGGATGAAAAAATGACTCGAGATGAAATTGAGTACATGTTGACTAAGAGCGAAGAAACACTGGATGCAGACGAAATCGAGATGTTACAAGGTATTTTCTCTCTAGATGAGCTGATGGCGAGAGAAGTCATGGTTCCTCGGACGGATGCCTTTATGGTGGATATTCAGGATGATAGTCAAACCATTATCCAAAGTATTTTAAAGCAAAATTTCTCACGTATCCCTGTTTATGATGGGGATAAGGACAATGTGATTGGTTTGATTCATACCAAGCGTTTACTAAACGCTGCCTATGCAGATGGCTTTGAAAATATTGTCTGGAAGAAGATCTTACAAGATCCACTCTTTGTTCCTGAAACTATTTTTGTGGATGACTTGCTAAAAGAATTGCGAAATACCCAAAGACAAATGGCCATTTTGCTCGATGAATATGGTGGTATGGCTGGACTGGTCACACTGGAAGACCTGCTGGAGGAGATTGTCGGTGAGATTGATGACGAGACAGACCGAGCAGAAATCGAAGTCCATCAAATCGGTGAGGACACCTATATTGCACAGGGAACCATGAATCTTAACGACTTCAATAACTACTTTGGTGTCGAACTAGAAAGCGATGATGTGGATACCATCGCAGGCTACTATCTAACTGGAGTAGGAACCATTCCAACCACTGAGAAAATCAGTTACCAACTGGTCAGTCAAAACAAACAAATCGTCCTGACCAACGATAAAGTGAAAAATGGACGTGTTACCAAGGTAAAAGTTCAAATCACAGAACTAGAACCTGAAGAAGAAACAGAATAAAGCAGTGACTTGAGTCACTGCTTTTTGTAAATCTAGATGGTAGGTTCAGTTGTCCCCACTTATTAGGAATAATAAAAAAAGCCCGGTTTTACGAGCTTTTCATTTGGTTAATTCCTGTTCATTCAGGAACTGAAAGGCGGTAGACGGATTTGAACCGACGATCAAGCTTTTGCAGAGCCGTGCCTTAC
>CAUPXG010000041.1:0-4179 GCA_963515155.1 Streptococcus oralis
AAGGTCGGAGCTGCAACTGAAACTGAGTTGAAAGAAATGAAACTCCGCATTGAAGATGCTCTCAACGCTACTCGTGCAGCCGTTGAAGAAGGAATCGTTGCAGGTGGTGGAACAGCTCTTGTCAATGTCATTCCAGCCGTGGCTAATTTGGAATTGACAGGAGATGAAGCAACAGGACGCAATATTGTTCTCCGCGCCTTGGAAGAGCCTGTTCGTCAAATCGCCCACAATGCGGGATTCGAAGGTTCTATTGTTATTGACCGTTTGAAAAATGCTGAAGTTGGTACAGGCTTCAATGCAGCAACTGGCGAATGGGTCAATATGATTGAAGAAGGAATCATCGACCCAGTTAAAGTGAGCCGTTCAGCCCTTCAAAATGCAGCATCTGTAGCCAGCTTGATCTTGACAACAGAAGCAGTCGTAGCCAATAAACCGGAACCAGCAGCCCCAGCTCCAGCAATGGATCCAAGCATGATGGGCGGGATGATGTAAAAGCAACTTATAAAAAACACAAAAGGAGGGAACATGCATCCCTCCTTTTATGGTTTTCTCTTCTAAAATTGATTTGAGCTCTCCTAACTTATATGATAAAATAAAACTAGAAAAAGGAGAAGAACATGATTGATGTAGAAGAAATTCTTAGCAAGATGAATCCCAATCAGAAGATTAATTATGACCGTGTCATGCAGAAAATGGTTCAAGTTTGGGAGAAAAATGAGCAACGTCCCACTATTCTCATGCATGTTTGCTGTGCTCCTTGTAGTACCTACACCCTAGAGTATCTGACCAAGTACGCTGATGTGACTATCTATTTTGCCAATTCCAATATTCATCCAAAGGCAGAATACCACAAGCGGGCCTACGTTACAAAAAAATTTGTCAGTGATTTCAATGAGCGAACAGGCAATACGGTTCAGTACCTTGAAGCTCCCTACGAACCAAATGAATACCGGAAGTTAGTCAGAGGACTGGAAGAAGAACCCGAAGGTGGTGACCGTTGCAAGGTTTGTTTTGACTACCGTCTGGATAAAACAGCACAGGTAGCTATGGACTTGGGCTTTGATTACTTTGGTTCAGCCTTGACCATCAGTCCTCATAAGAATTCTCAAACCATCAACAGCATCGGAATTGATGTGCAAAAGATTTATACCACCCACTATCTCCCAAGTGATTTCAAGAAAAATCAAGGCTACAAGCGTTCGGTGGAGATGTGCGAGGAGTATGATATCTATCGTCAATGTTATTGTGGATGCGTCTATGCAGCTCAAGCCCAGAATATTGACCTGGTTCAGGTTAAGAAGGATGCCACGGCTTTCTTGTTGGATAAGGATGTTGAAAAAGACTATTCCCACATCAAGTTTACTGTCACTAAATTAGATATATAGAAATCAACCCAGCTGAAAAGCTGGGTTTTTCAAATAAAAAAACCAAGGTTTTCACCCCAGTTTGACAACTTTACCGATTCTTTAGTTCTATGTAGCGTTTGTACCAAATGTTGACATAGGCCTCTGAGAAAGGACCGCGTCCATTGTTAATCCAATCAACAAGGATTTTAACATGCTCTTTCAAAATATAGTCTAAATCATCAGAATACTTCATTTTGCGTTTATGGCGCTCATACTCTTCAACGTCCAAGAGACGCTTTTCACCATCAGTGAAGACCTTGACATCCAAATCATAATCAATGTATTTCAGGGCTTCTTCATCGAGATAGTAAGGACTTGCCATATTGCAATAGTAGGAAATCCCATTATCACGAATCATGGCAATGATATTAAACCAATATTTTTTGTGAAAGTAAACAATAGCCGGTTCTCGAGTCACCCAACGACGACCGTCACTTTCGGTAACAAGTGTGTGGTCGTTGACGCCGATAATAGCGTTCTCTGTTGTTTTTAGTACCATGGTGTCCCGCCAAGTACGGTGAAGACTCCCATCATGCTTATAACTTTGAATTGTAATAAAGTCGCCTTCTTTTGGAAGTTTCATAACTAACCAACTTTCTACAATTTATAAGTTTATCGTCTATTATTATATCATAAATTGGTCTAATTTTTTTGAATTTTACCTGAAAATGTTAAAGATATTCTCTGAGAGCGCTTGCTATATCCGAAAAATCATAGCCTTTTCTAGCTAAAACTTGGGTCAAACGTTGCTTTAGTTCGTAACCTTCATATTTGCTAGCGTATTTAGTATATTGTTTGTCTAGCTCTTTAAAAATGAGTTCTTGAGTCGTTTCTTGGTCGACTTGACTGTCCAAGTTATCAAAGGCACTTTTAGCATCAGAATAGGAGAAGCCTTTGTTCGTCAAGTTTTGAATAATTTTATCCTGCAAGGCACGAGCGGGAAGTTTTCCCGTGTATTTTTTAAGAAGTTTCTCCGCTACACGTTGAGCGACCTCTGAAAAATCAAAATCCTTTAAAACCTCTTCAATCGTTGATTTGGCAATCCCTTTTTGAGACAGTTTTTGAGCTAGCACATAAGGTCCCTTATCTCCAGAAAGTTGATTGGCATTGATGATAGAGTAGACATACTGACGATCATTTATCCAGTTATCTTCTTTAAGATTAGCGATAACTTGACTAGTGATTGTTTCATCAAGATCATACTTTTTCAGATACTCTCTCACTTCCTTTTCAGTACGAGCCTTAAATGATAGATGGTAGAGGGCGAGATTTTTACCATAAGAGAACTGGGCAAAGTCTTGAATCTCGGAAAGTTCCTCTTTACTAATGACCTTATCTCGAGATAGCATAAAACGGACAATGGTATCTTCCGTGATATAAGAGGTTTGCTGTCCATCTAACTCCATCAAGTAGAGACGTTTTTTCTTTTCAAGTTTTGTGATTTTCATAGTTCTATTATACCTTAAAATGTGATAAGATAGGGGTATGAATCTGAAAGTCAAACAAAAAATACCTTTAAAAATCAAGCGGATGGGCATCAATGGTGAGGGAATCGGTTTCTACCAAAAAACCCTCGTTTTTGTACCAGGCGCCCTCAAAGGAGAAGACATCTATTGTCAGATTACTTCTGTTAAACGTAACTTTGTTGAAGCCAAATTACTAAAGGTTAATAAGAAGTCGAAATTTCGGGTCGTGCCAGCTTGTACGATTTATAATGAATGTGGTGGTTGTCAAATCATGCATCTCCACTATGATAAACAGTTAGAGTTCAAAACGGATCTGCTCCACCAAGCCCTGAAAAAATTTGCCCCTGCAGGATATGAAAACTATGAAATCCGTCCAACTATCGGAATGCAGGAACCAAAGTACTACCGTGCTAAGCTTCAATTTCAGACTCGGAAATTTAAAAATCAGGTCAAGGCAGGTTTGTATGCGCAAAACTCTCATTATCTCGTAGAGTTGAAAGACTGTTTGGTGCAAGATAAGGAAACCCAAGTGATTGCGAATCGCCTAGCTGAACTTCTTACTTACCACCAAATCCCCATCACCGATGAGAGAAAAACGCTAGGCGTTCGCACCATCATGGTACGCAGAGCAAGAAAAACGGGGCAAGTTCAGATTATCATTGTCACAAATCGCCAGCTTAATTTGAATCAACTAGTCAAAGACCTAGTCAATGATTTTCCAGAAGTTGTCACGGTTGCTGTCAATACAAACACAGCAAAAACAAGTGAAATCTATGGTGAAAAGACGGAAATTATCTGGGGTCAAGAGAGTATTCAAGAAGGAGTACTCGACTATGAGTTTTCTCTCTCGCCCCGAGCTTTTTATCAGCTTAATCCTGAGCAGACAGAAATTCTCTATAGTGAAGCAGTTAAGGCTCTGGATGTCAGCAAAGAGGATCATCTGATCGATGCCTATTGCGGTGTTGGGACGATTGGATTTGCCTTTGCAAATAAGGTCAAGAGTCTCAGAGGAATGGATATTATTCCAGAAGCTATTGAAGATGCCAAGCGAAATGCTAAAAAAATGGGATTTGACAATACTCATTACGAAGCGGGAACAGCAGAAGAGATTATTCCACGCTGGTATCAAGATGGCTACCGAGCAGATGCCCTGATAGTCGACCCTCCTCGTACAGGTTTAGATGATAAGCTGTTGAATACCATCCTGACCTATGTTCCAGAAAAAATGGTCTATGTATCCTGCAATGTTTCGACCTTGGCACGAGATTTGGTTAAACTAGTAAAAGTCTATGATCTCCAGTATATCC
>CAUPXG010000042.1:0-3964 GCA_963515155.1 Streptococcus oralis
CATTTGAGGCAAGGATTCGGGTAATGTAAATGTGAATTGCATACAGATATTGTAACAAAAAAAGCCCTATTTGGATAGGGAGTAGCTAAATTCTTGAGTTCCTATGGTGAAGATGATAAAATAAACGCATGAAATTAGATAAATTATTTGAGAAGTTTCTTTCTCTCTTTAAAAAAGAAACGAATGAATCCGTGGAGTCTGATTCGACTAGCATGCGTCGTTCACGGAGCGATAGAAAAAAAATGTCCCAAGTAGGCCCGATTCGAAAATTTTGGCGTCGTTATCATCTGACAAAAATCGTCATCATTTTAGGGTTAAGTGCTGGTTTACTGGTAGGAACCTACTTGTTTGCCATAGCCAAGTCTACCAATGTCAATGATTTGCAAAATGCCTTGAAAACGCGAACTCTGATTTTTGACCGCGAAGAAAAAGAGGCAGGGGCTCTATCAGGTCAAAAGGGAACCTATGTTGAACTGACAGATATCAGTAAAGACTTGCAAAATGCTGTCGTCGCTACAGAGGACCGTTCCTTTTATAAAAATGATGGGATTAACTACGGTCGTTTCTTTCTAGCTATCCTTACAGCAGGTCGTTCTGGAGGCGGTTCTACCATCACCCAACAGTTGGCGAAAAATGCCTATCTTTCCCAGGACCAGACCGTTGAACGGAAGGCCAAGGAGTTTTTCCTAGCTTTAGAATTGACAAAGAAATACAGCAAGGAGCAAATTCTTACTATGTACCTCAATAATGCCTATTTCGGAAACGGGGTATGGGGTGTTGAAGATGCAAGTAAGAAATATTTCGGTGTATCGGCTTCGCAACTAACGCTTGATCAGGCGGCGACTCTAGCAGGGATGCTCAAGGGACCAGAGTTGTATAATCCTTTGAATTCCATTGAAGATTCAACTAACCGCAGGGATACTGTTTTGCAAAATATGGTTGCAGCGGGCTATATTGATAAAAATCAAGAGATCGAAGCAGCTGGAGTAGATATGGCTTCACAACTGCAAGATAAGTATGAAGGCAAAGTTTCGGATTATCGTTACCCGTCCTATTTTGATGCAGTTGTCAACGAAGCAGTTTCCAAGTACAATCTCACAGAAGAAGAGATTGTTAACAACGGCTATCGAATCTACACAGAACTTGACCAAAACTACCAAGCAAACATGCAGGTTATTTACGAAAACACTGCGCTATTTCCAACAGCAGAAGACGGAACGCATGCCGAATCAGGTAGTGTAGCTCTAGAACCCAAGACTGGTGGAGTGCGTGGAGTTGTTGGTCGTGTAGCTGGTGATGACAAACCAGGCTTCCGCAATTTTAACTATGCCACTCAGTCTAAGCGTAGCCCAGGCTCAACCATTAAGCCTTTAGTTGTTTATACACCCGCAGTAGAAGCAGGATGGGCCTTGAACAAGCAACTGGATAATCATACGATGCAGTACAACAGTTATCAAGTAGACAACTATGCGGGTATTAAGACATCTCCAGAAGTACCTATGTATCAGGCCTTGGCGGAATCACTCAACCTACCAGCAGTTGCAACTGTAAATGAATTAGGTATTGACAAAGCTTTTGACGCTGGGGAGAGATTTGGTCTGAATATGGAAAAAGTTGACCGAGTTCTTGGAGTTGCTCTTGGTGGAGGTGTGGAGACGAATCCTCTCCAGATGGCGCAAGCCTATGCAGCCTTTGCCAATGGAGGTCTAATGCCTGAAGCACATTTCATCACTCGTATTGAAAATGCCAGCGGTCAGGTCATCAAGAGTCATAAAAACTCCCAAAAACGAGTGATTGATAAGTCGGTAGCTGATAAAATGACCAGTATGATGCTAGGAACATTTACCAATGGTACAGGAATTAGTTCGTCACCAGCGGATTACGTTATGGCTGGTAAAACAGGTACGACTGAAGCTGTTTTCAACCCAGAATATACCAGTGACCAGTGGGTGATTGGTTATACTCCGGATGTGGTAATCAGCCACTGGCTCGGCTTCCCAACAACAGATGAGAACCATTATCTAGCAGGTTCGACTTCTAATGGCGCTGCCCATGTCTTTAGAAGTATGGCTAATACCATCTTGCCTTATACTCCTGGTAGCACCTTTACAGTTGAGAATGCTTATAAACAAAATGGTATTGAACCAGAAAATACGAAAAAGCAAACCGTTGAAAATGAGACAAACCAGTCTGAGGACCCGATAGGAGATATTCGTAGTCGTGCACAAAATCTTGTAGATGAAGCAGGACGTGCGATTTCAGAAGCTAAGATAAAAGAAAAAGCCCAGACAATATGGGACTCAATCCTTAATCTATTTCGTTAATAGGCTTGTCAAAGCCTAGGTTTCTTGTTATAATAGATAAGATGGAGGCGTTATGGCACTAAAAAAAGCAAGCCTAGCTTGTGCAGTTTGTGGTTCAAGGAATTACTCAATCAAAATTAGTGGGAACCCCAAGCCAACACGACTAGAAGTAAATAAATTTTGTAAACATTGTGGAAAATATACGACACATAGAGAAACGAGATAGGAGAGAACGATGGGTTTTATTAAGGATATTTTTAAACTTCTTAAAGAAACAACTTGGCCAACTCGCAAAGAAAGCTGGAGAGATTTTCGCTCTATTATGGAATACACAGCCTTCTTTGTGGTCATCATTTACATTTTTGACCAGTTGATTGTTTCAGGTTTGATTCGATTTATTAACATTTTTTAGAAGAGAAGCGGAGAACTTCTGCTAGCTTTCTTCTATATATGTATGAAAGGAAATATCATGGATAGTTTTGACAAGGGATGGTTTGTTCTACAAACTTATTCTGGCTATGAAAATAAGGTAAAAGAAAATCTATTGCAACGTGCACAGACTTATAACATGTTGGATAATATTCTACGCGTTGAGATTCCAACACAAACCGTGCAAGTTGAGAAAAATGGAAAGAAAAAGGAAGTTGAAGAAAATCGTTTTCCAGGTTATGTCCTTGTAGAAATGGTCATGACAGATGAAGCATGGTTCGTCGTTCGAAACACACCTAACGTAACAGGATTCGTCGGCTCACACGGGAACAGATCAAAACCAACTCCACTATTGGAACAGGAAATCCGTGATATTTTGGTTTCAATGGGACAAACTGTTCAAGAGTTTGATATTGATGTTGAAGTTGGCCAGACAGTCCGCATTATTGATGGTGCTTTTGCAGACTACACAGGTAAAATTACTGAAATTGATAACAACAAAGTGAAGATGATTATCTCTATGTTTGGTAATGATACGATTGCAGAAGTGAATCTCAACCAAATTGCAGAATTATAACCCCAGAGAGGCTTTGCCTCTCTTTTTATGTGCCGTTGAGGAAGGAAGAAGTATAAAACAGAGGAAGTAGACCCATGGGCTCGCGCATTTTGCTAAACTAAATGCAGAAAGGAGAGGTCTATGAATCTAAAAGACTTATATGAAGAAAGTAAGGGAATTGTCCATAAGTGTCGCAAAGATTATCATTTGCATCTGTGGGAGAAAGAGGACTGGGATCAAGAAGGCATGTTATGCCTATATGAGCTGGTGACTCGCAACCCAGAGTTACTAGAGGGCGAGCGCCATCAACTTTATGTTTGCTTTAAAACAAAATTTAGAAATCGTATTCTAGATTACATCCGTAAGCAGGAAAGCCACAAGCGTCGTTTCGACAAAGAACCCTATGAAGAGGTGAGTGAGATTAGCCATCGTCTAGGAGAAAAAGGACTCAGGCTGGACGATTATTATCTCTTTCACGAACTTCTGAAGACATACAAATCAAAGCAGAGTATGGAAAAACAAGAATTAATAGATCGTCTAATAGGAGGAGAAGTCTTTAGAGGACGGAAAGCTCTTCTGAGAGAACTTTCCCTAATCTTTTCAGAATTTCGATAAAGAGGAAAAAAAGTTCTTGACAAAGGCGTAAAAGTAGGTATAATAGAAAGAGTTGAAAAAC
>CAUPXG010000043.1:0-3932 GCA_963515155.1 Streptococcus oralis
TATATCGAAACAACCAATCGCCGTGTGACCTTTGAATATATCATGCTCAATGAAGTCAACGATGGCGTTGAACAAGCCTTGGAATTGGCTGAATTGCTCAAAAACATCAAGAAATTGTCATATGTCAACTTGATTCCCTATAACCCAGTTAGTGAACATGACCAATATAGCCGTAGTCCTAAAGAGCGCGTGATGGCCTTCTACGATACCCTCAAGAAAAAAGGGGTCAACTGTGTTGTCCGTCAAGAGCATGGTACAGATATTGATGCAGCTTGTGGACAATTACGCTCCAATACAATGAAACGTGACCGCCAGAAGGCAGTCGCAGCGGTAAATCCATAAAATGACTAAAAAAAGAGAATTAATCTTAAGATTGGGAGTGGCTATTTACAGTCTTTGCATTGTCTGTTTTTGTTTTACTCCCCAACCTCAACTTCCTACAGGAGTGGAAACTCCAGGTATTCAAACTTTTGGACGCCTGGTTTTTCTTTTAACTCCCTTAAACTCCTTTTGGAAACTGGGTGAAGTGACTAGTTTGGGACAAGTCCTTTGGATCTTTTTACAGAACATTTTAAATGTCTTCTTGCTCTTCCCTCTGGTCTTTCAACTGCTCTACCTCTATCCAAACTTGCGGCAAACGAAAAAAATCCTCCTTCTCAGTTTTCTACTGAGTCTAGGAATTGAATGTACGCAGCTGGTCTTAGACTTTTTCTTTGATTTTAATCGCGTTTTTGAGATTGATGATTTGTGGACCAATACCTTGGGAGGCTATCTGGCTTGGGTCCTCTATAAAGGACTGCATAAAAACAAGATAAGGAATTAGAATGAGTATTTTAGAAGTTAAAAATTTAAGTCACGGTTTTGGTGACCGTGCAATTTTTGAAGATGTGTCTTTCCGTCTCCTCAAGGGAGAACATATCGGTCTAGTCGGTGCCAATGGTGAAGGAAAATCAACCTTTATGAGCATTGTGACTGGTAAGATGTTACCAGATGAAGGAAAGGTGGAGTGGTCTAAGTATGTGACTGCTGGCTATCTGGATCAGCATGCTGTGCTAAAGGAAGGTCAAACTGTGCGTGATGTCTTGCGTACAGCCTTTGATGAGCTATTTAAAGCAGAAACTCGTATCAATGAGCTCTATATGGAAATGGCAGAGGACGGAGCGGATATTGATGCACTGATGGAAGAAGTTGGCGAACTCCAAGACCGTTTGGAGAGTCGAGATTTCTATACTTTGGATGCTAAGATTGATGAAGTGGCGCGTGCCCTCGGTGTCATGGACTATGGTATAGATACAGACGTAACAGCCTTGTCAGGTGGACAAAGAACCAAGGTACTCTTGGCTAAACTTCTCCTTGAAAAGCCTGATATCTTGTTGCTGGACGAGCCAACCAACTATCTGGATGCCGAACACATTGACTGGCTCAAGCGTTATCTCCAAAACTATGAGAATGCTTTTGTCCTTATTTCGCATGATATTCCTTTCCTCAACGACGTGATCAATATCGTTTATCATGTGGAAAATCAACAGTTGACACGTTACTCTGGTGACTACTACCAGTTCCAAGAAGTCTATGCCATGAAGAAATCTCAGCTAGAGGCGGCTTACGAACGTCAGCAGAAAGAGATAGCGGACCTCAAGGACTTTGTCGCTCGAAACAAAGCGCGTGTTGCAACACGAAACATGGCCATGTCCCGTCAAAAGAAACTCGACAAGATGGATATCATTCAACTCCAAAGCGAGAAACCAAAGCCATCCTTTGATTTCAAACCAGCTCGTACGCCAGGGCGTTTTATCTTCCAAGCCAAGGACTTGCAGATTGGTTATGACCGTCCTCTGACCAAACCCTTAAATCTTACCTTTGAACGCAATCAAAAGGTTGCAATAATTGGAGCCAATGGTATCGGGAAAACAACTCTCCTGAAGTCTCTCTTGGGCATTATCCCACCAATCGCTGGAGAAGTCGAACGTGGCGACTACCTAGAACTTGGTTATTTTGAGCAAGAAGTAGAAGGTGGCAATCGTCAAACACCTCTTGAAGCTGTTTGGAATGCTTTTCCTGCACTTAACCAAGCAGAAGTCCGTGCGGCCCTTGCTCGTTGTGGTTTGACAACTAAGCATATCGAAAGCCAGATTCAGGTCTTATCAGGTGGTGAACAAGCCAAGGTGCGTTTCTGTCTCTTGATGAACCGTGAAAACAACGTCTTAGTGCTGGACGAGCCGACCAACCACTTGGATGTGGATGCCAAGGAAGAACTCAAACGCGCTCTCAAAGAATACAAGGGTTCTATCCTTATGGTTTGCCACGAACCAGACTTTTATGAAGGCTGGATGGACCAAATCTGGGACTTTAACAAGCTAACTTAAAAGCACTAAAAAGGCCAAGTCGAAATGACTTGGCTTTTTTGACTAGTAATTTAAAAAGCTTTCAACTTCAGATTTCTCAATTTCTTTACCATAGTGGCAAATCGGACAAGAAACGAAGTAGCTTTTACCATAAGGGAAAAGTGGAATCCAGTAGAGGGTGAACTTGCGTCCAGTTTCTACAATCTCCCAAGTGTCAACATTGTTACAGTGACCACATTCGATCGCAGTTTGCGTATGTCCCAAATCTTTCTGATAACCTTTAGAACCCCAAAATAAAATCATGTCATCGTCTCCTTATCTGTTGATGGCTTATTTTTTGCTGAAGTCGTAGTCTTTCACGACTTCTATACTATCAATGGTGATAGCAGACGTTGGTTTGTCTTTCTCATCTTTTTCAGCTTTGGCAATCTTGTCAACAACATCCATACCATCAATGACTTGACCAAAGACGGGGTGTTTGCCGTCTAGACTTGGATTTCCACCTTCTTTATAGGCTTCAATGATTTTCTTTGGATACTTGCTTGTAGGGAGTTTAGCTGAAATATCTGTTGAGTTTTGATTGACGAAGAACTGGCTACCGTTGGTGTTTGGTTGACCAGTGTTAGCCATAGCAAGGGCTCCTCGGATATTGTATAGGTAAGGAGAGATTTCATTTTTGAAACCAGTTCCCTTGTCCTTTGTTTTATCCTTATCATGCCAGATAGATTGGCCCCCTGTACCATCTCCCTTAGGATCTCCAGTTTGGACCATAAAGCCATCGATGACACGGTGGAAGGTGATGCCGTTATAGTAGCCTTCCTTAGCGTGAGTAAGGAAGTTTTCAACCGCAAGAGGTGCTAGTTTTGGAAAGAGTTTGATGCGGATATCGCCTTGATTTGTGTGTAAAATGACCTCAGCTTCATCTTCAGCAACTTCCTTAGAAAGTTGAGGGAAGTTGGCATTTTCATTGGTCAATGCGTCATTCAAATCTTTGGCAGCCTGAGCAGCTGCTTTTGAGCTTTCTTCAGCTGAGATGCTGGAGTCGACATATTCATCACCACGGAGACTACGTTGGATACTAGTACATCCAACAAGGGCTACAGTTGATAGTAAAAGAAGGGTTGCTAGTTTTTTCATTGTTTTCCTCTCAAAAATTCATTTCTACCATTGTACCCTAAAAGGGAGGTGATTTCAAATGTTAATGATTTTACTAAAAATTTCTAGGAGTTAAAAAAATTAAAACTCTGTCAAGTTTTTTTCTTGACACCTGTCAGAAATCTGCTATAATAGAACATGTGCTAAATAGCTCAGCTATTTCACCGAAATAAAAAAATAAGAAAAGAGACATTAAAAAATGGCAGTTAAAATCCGTTTGACTCGTATGGGTTCTAAGAAAAAACCTTTCTACCGTATCAACGTAGCAGACTCACGTTCACCACGTGACGGACGTTTCATCGAAACAGTTGGAACTTACAACCCACTTGTTGCTGAAAACCAAGTAACTTTGAAAGAAGACCGCGTTCTTGCATGGTTGGCTGATGGAGCTCAACCTTCAGATACAGTTCGCAACATCCTTTCAAAAGAAGG
>CAUPXG010000044.1:0-3833 GCA_963515155.1 Streptococcus oralis
TCCTTAGAGCCCATGACCTTTTCTTCGACACTGATTGGCTTCCCTTTGAGACGGATCCGATTGACGGCGTCAGTCCGGTTAGGAGCGTCCACCTCTAGTGTGACGACTCCTTGCCTAGTGTCTAAGTATTTACAAACATATACTGTCATGCTCTAGTACCCCACTATTCCTAGGGATTTTTCAACTTGAGCGCGGTCCACTGAGTAAGACAGCAGCGTTCTTTGGTCGATGACATTGCGACGGTAGAGTCCCATGAGCGAAGTGTCCATGGTAATCATGCCTAGCTGAGCCCCTGTTTGGATTGGGGTTAGCAACTGGTGGGTCTTCCCTTCGCGAATGAGGTTGCGAATAGCGGGTGTTCCCAGCATGATTTCAAAGGCAGCTACACGACCTTTGCCGGTCGCTGTACGCATAAGCTGCTGCGATACAACCCCTTCCATAACGGCGGAAAGCTGCACACGGATCTGCTCCTGCTGCTCGGCTGGAAATACGTCGATAATCCGGTCCATGGTGTTTACGGCACCGACCGTGTGGAGGGTTGACAGGACTAAGTGACCTGTTTCCGCCGCACGCAGGGCGATTTCAATCGTTTCCTTATCCCGCATCTCACCGACTAGGATGACATCCGGGTCCTGACGAAGGGCACCGCGGAGGGCATTTCCGAAGCTCTGCGTATCTGCTCCCAACTCACGCTGATTGACCAAGCATTTATTATGTGTGTGCATATACTCGATCGGATCTTCAATCGTGATGATGTGCTCGTCCCGCAAGCTGTTCATGTAGTTGATCATGGTTGCCAGGGTCGTTGACTTTCCGCTTCCTGTTGGCCCGGTAACCAATATCAGACCCCGGCGTTTCTCAGCTAGCTTTTTGATAACTGGTGGCAATCCCAGAGATTCCATAGATGGAATATCCTTGGGAATGACCCGCAAGGCAATCCCGCAGTTGTTTTTCTGCTTAAAGATATTGACCCGCAAGCGATAGCCATTGTCGACCTCGTAGGCACAGTCCACTTCACCGACTTCTAAAAGATGAGCAATCTGCTTCTCATTTAAAATATGCTTGGTGAATCGAACCGTGTCTTCGTTGGTCAAAATTGTATTGTTGAGTTGTGTTAACCTCCCGTGCAGACGCATGCTTGGCTCAGCGCCAACCGTGAAGTGGATATCTGATGCACCCGCTTCAATCGCCTGCTTAATTAACTCATCCAAATTCATCCTAAACTTCCCCTTCTAGACTAAAGGCAATCTTCATTGCTTCTTCAATCGTTGTAGTCCCCTGTTTTGCGATATCAATGGCCTCCTCCGCCAAGTCTCGCATACCATTTTTCTTAGCTTCTGCTCGAAGCTGTGACGTTGTTCCACCATCATTAATTAGTGATTTAATCTCCCTTGTCACTGCCATGATTTCGTGGATAGCGATACGTCCATAGTATCCCGTACCGCTGCAGTAGTTGCAGCCGCGCCCGCGATACAAGGTGTCTCCCTTGTGAATGCCGATACCTGCATGTTCATTTGTTTCTACAGTGTACTCAGTCTTGCACTTAGGACAGATGCGCTTAATCAAGCGCTGTGCGATAATACCGACAGTCGCCGTTGAGACCAGATAAGGCTTGATGCCCATATCGACCAAACGGTTGACTGTACTAGCTGTGTCATTGGTGTGGATAGTCGAGAGAACGACGTGACCAGTGATAGCGGCCCGAACCGCGATACTAGCTGTCTCTTCGTCCCGAATTTCCCCCAAGAGAACGATGTCCGGGTCCTGACGCAAGATACTTCTCAAACCACTCGCGAAGGTCAGTCCAGCTTTATTATTTACCTGAACTTGGTTGACCCCTTCCAATCGGTACTCAACCGGATCTTCAACAGTGATGATATTTTTTCCTACATCATTGAGCTCACGGAGCGCTGTGTAGAGAGTAGTCGTCTTTCCGCTTCCTGTCGGACCAGTCAGCAAGATGATGCCTTCTGGCGCCTTGAGGATATCCTCAAAGAGTTTCTGATTGGTTGGCGAGAATCCCAGTTCCTCTTTACTGAGGAGAGTTGCATTCCGGCTCAAAATCCGAATAACGATTTTTTCACCGAATACAGTAGGCAAGACTGAAACCCGCATGTCGACTTCTTTGCCGTCGATGGTTGTTTCAATCCGTCCATCCTGAGGAATCCGCCGCTCGGCGATGTCCAGACCACTCATGATCTTAATCCGTGTCGCAATGGCTGAGTGAGCATTGGCTTTCAACTGCATGTTTTCCACCAAGGTCCCGTCAACCCGAAAACGAACACGAACAACTTTTTCAAAGGGCTCAATATGGATATCGCTGGTTCGCGTCTTGATTGCCTGACTGATAATCGAGTCAATCAAACGTACAACCGGAGCGTTTTTGATTTCGAGATCTTCTTCGACGATCTCTTCATCCACATTAAAACCTTCGATTTCGGTCGCTGCCTGTTGGGCTTCTTCTCCTTTGGAATAGTATTGATCGATATACTTCTCAATATCATCCCGAAAAGTTACATAAGGTTCTACCGCCATCTTAGAGACGATTTTAACGTCATCTAGGGCGATATAGTTGCTTGGGTCTGCCATCGCAACTATTAACTTGGGTTCTTCTCCCTCTTCCCCATCTGTGAAAGAGATCGGAATCAATCCATGACGTTTAGCAACTTTTTCTGAAACCTTCTCGACAGCTTCCTTTTCTATCACAAACTGTGATAGATTGACATGAGGTACACGATAGTAGTAACTCATGACTTTCAGCATATCTTCTTCTGTCACATAGCCCTTGCTGATTAGATATCTCTCTAACTGCATGTTTGATTGTGGCATATCTTGAAGAATTTCTTCTTTTTGAGCTGCCGTTATCAGATTGAATTGAACCAATATAGCGATTAGTGCCATTTGTTTCTCCTGTCTGTGATTTTTTTGTAAAAATCCTTCAATTCTTTCTATGCGTTAATAGATAACAGCTTTCTTAAAAAAAATCTCCCTCGCTTAAAGATTCCTTTAAGGTTTCTTTAAGCTTTTTAAGTTAGGCTAATACATGGAAAATTTACCAATAGAACCAAACTTAATGTTTTAAGTTAGATGCTTTGAGCAGCATCTCCATTTGATAAACCTAGTAAACAGTCCTTAAACCAATCCTAGGATTGACAAGGGGCGTTTTAGATTTGTCAAAAGGGGCGCAAAAAAGCAGATGCCAAAAACATTTGTTCTTGCGTTCTTAGATACTATACAAAGCAAGTTCTCTTGCAAAATTTCTCATGCTTTGAGATTTAGGTTAAACCGTGTGTGTGTGAAGTTGGTTTAACCCGAATCAGCAAGCAGCCAGTGCCATAAGATAAGAATTCTTATCTTATGGTTTTTCTTTTTACCGATATGCATATTTTGGTAGGAAATGCTAGGAACAAAAGCTTTATTTGCTTTAAAAAACATTTACCTATCACAGTATATGACATAATTGACATCTTGTCAACAGGTTTGCCTCGAAAAAAATGATTGCATTTAAAAAAATGTTTAATTTTGATAAAACCTTGTTATATCAAGCTTTTTGACACTTTTTTAAAGCGTTTTTTTACTTCGAGGATAAAAAAAAGCAAATTTTTTTGAGGAAATTTCCCCTTTACTGCTTCTTTTTCAACCTTCAGATGGACAGTGTGACAGCATCTGTCCTCTTCTGATCGGTAGTCGATATGCTTAGGAAAGGCGCTTCAGGACAAGGCTTAGCAAGCTTTGCCTGTTTCTTCCTACCCAATAGTATATGCTAAAGAAAAAGCATTGTCAATGCATTTGCATTTTATTAGATGTAAAACCTATCTAAAAATGCACAATGT
>CAUPXG010000045.1:0-3430 GCA_963515155.1 Streptococcus oralis
TTGATTAACGTTTTGAGAATTGTGATGCTTTACGAGCTTTCTTAAGACCTGGTTTCTTACGTTCAACTTTACGTGAGTCACGTGTAAGAAGTCCTGCGCGTTTCAATGAATCGCGGAAGTCTGGGTCTACTTGAAGAAGAGCACGAGCGATACCGTGACGGATAGCTCCTGCTTGACCAGCGTAACCACCACCTACAACGTTAACGAAAACGTCGTATGAACCTGCAGTTGAAGTAACTGCGAATGGTTGGTTGATTACAAGACGAAGGTCAGCGTGTGGGATGTACTCTTCAACATCTTTTTTGTTAACAGTGATTTTACCAGTTCCTGGAACAAGGCGAACGCGTGCAACAGCGTTTTTACGACGTCCAGTACCTGCATATTGTGCTTGTGACATACTTTATTGTTCCTTTCCTTAGATAAGTCCTGAAATATCAAGAACTTCTGGTTGTTGTGCAGCGTGAGTGTGCTCAGCGCCTACAAATACTTTCAGCTTCATACCTTGAGCGCGGCCAAGAGTATTGTGTGGAAGCATACCTTTAACTGATTTTTCGATCAAACGTACTGCATTTTTAGAACGAAGTTCACCAGCAGAGATTTGTTTCAATCCACCTGGGTGGTTTGAGTGAGTGTAGTAGATCTTATCAGTTGCTTTTTTACCAGTCAATTTAACTTTTTCAGCATTGATAACGATTACGAAGTCACCTGTATCAGTGTGTGGTGTGAATGTTGGTTTGTTTTTTCCGCGAAGTACGCTAGCAACAACTGCTGAAAGGCGTCCAAGAGGTACATCAGTTGCGTCAACAACGTACCATTTGCGTTCTACTTGGCCTGGTTTAGCCATGAATGTAGTTTTGTTCATGATTTCTCCTATATGAATATCGTTTTTGTTTACTGGGCGGATGTTCCGGTCCGCGAGGTATTTGAAAGGTTCCGGGGCCTTACAAATGGGGTAAACAATACCGTCTACTATCATACCAAATTTCACTACTAAAAGTCAATAGATATGAAAAATATTTTTGCCGATTTCAGTGTTTAACATCTAGAAAAACCTCGCTTTTGCGAGGCTCTCCTATTTATAAGCTAAGGCACGTTTAAAGGTTTTCCAGATTCCCAAATCATCCGTTTGAAGGACTAGGCTAGCATACATGCGTCCGATAAAGGCAGTTGCAGTGACTGCAAAAACAACCGTTATAGCAAGGGAAATCCAAGCTTCTAGACCACTTGCATACCCATTTATAGCTCTAAACGGCATAAAGAAGGTCGAGATGAAAGGAATATAGGAACCAATTTTCAGAACTAAATTGTCCCCAGCAGCACCTAGAGAAGTCACTCCGACAAATCCTGCTATAATCAAGATCATCAATGGCGACAAGGCCTTTCCTGAATCCTCAGGGCGAGAAACCATAGATCCTAGGAAGGCTGCTAAAACAACGTACATAAAGAGGCTAACCAAGACAAACAATAAGGTATTGAGCGAGAAGGCCTCTCCTAGATGATTTAAAATTCCAGATTGTGCCAAGATAGGGATGTCTTTAAAGAGCAGAATGGCAGCCAAACCACCCACGACGTAAATGCCAATATGAGTCAAAATCACAAGAAGCAGAGCCAGCATGCGAGCGTAGAAATAATGACTTGCTCGGATACTAGAGAAGACCACTTCCATGATTTTGGTTCCTTTCTCGCTAGCCACTTCCTGAGCAGTGACACTAGCATAGGTAATCAAAATCATATAAAGGAAGAAGCCAAGCCCTGCGGCTGCAATGGTTTGAACAATTTTTTTGTTTTCCTTAGATTCATCAATCTTCTCAGTAAAATCAACAGTTTGACTCAGACGTTTTTCCTGTTCTTGAGACAAATTAGCCGCCGAGCGATTGAGTTGGTATTGAAGCTCATTGAGTTTATTGGTTACTGCTAGCTTGATGCCTGTTTCAAGAGAAGTTTCACCGTGATAGACGGCCTTGAGGACGCTGTCCTCTTGGTCAATGGTTAGATAACCCTTGATTTTCTCATCCTTGATAGCAGCTTGAGCACTGGCTTCATCCTTATAATCAAAGTTGATACCATTGGTACCCTTGAGCCCTTCTTCCACAGATGGCACAGTTGTTACTACTGCTATCTTGCTATTCTTGGCCATAGAAGACCCTTGGAGATAGCCGATTCCTACAGATAAGGCTAAAAAGAGGAACGGCGAAATCACCATAAAGAAGAAACTCCACGACTTGACATGTCGAAGATAGGTTTCCTTCATTACAACCCACATATTTCTCATACTTCCACCCCTGATTCTAGTTTAAAGATTTCATCGATTGTTGGAGCCTGTTGGTCAAAGGTCGCAATATATTGACCTTGAGTGAGGATGGGGAAGAGTTCCCTTCCAGCACTTTCATCATCTAGGATCAATTTCCAACTACCTTGCTTGGTCAAGCTCACCTGTTTGACGTGAGGAAGTTTTTCCAGTTCTTCCTTGCTTCGTTCACTTGAAACAAAGAGACGTGTTTTCCCGTATTGATTGCGAACATCCTGAACTGGTCCATGCAAGACCACACGCCCATCACGAATCATGAGAATATCATCGCAAAGTTCCTCAACGTTGGTCATGACATGGTCAGAAAAGATAATGGTTGCACCACGCTCTTTTTCTTTTAAGATGACCTGCTTGAGCAACTCAGTATTGACTGGATCCAGTCCACTAAAAGGCTCATCCAGAATAATCAAGTCTGGTTCATGGATTAGAGTAATAATCAGTTGGATTTTCTGCTGATTCCCTTTTGAGAGACTCTTGATCTTGTCTGTTAATTTCCCCTTAACTTCTAGTTTTTCCATCCATTGAGGGAGTTTTTCCTTGACCTCCTTGGCATCCATGCCTTTCAGAGTAGCCAGGTAGCGAACTTGCTCAAGGACTGTCAACTTGGGCATGAGACTGCGTTCTTCAGGCAAATAACCTATCCGAGCGTAGGTTTCCTGACGAATCTCCTGCCCATCCAGACTGATCTCTCCTTGGTACTCCAAAAATTTCAACATACTGTGGAAAATCGTTGTTTTCCCAGCACCATTTTTTCCGACCAGCCCTAGAATTCGTCCTGGACTTGCCTGAAAATCGACACCAAACAAGACTTGCTTGGGACCGAAACTTTTCTCTAGATTTCTTACTTCTAACATTTTCCACCTCCGAGATATGTTGCACTTATTATACTCCTTTTTGATAGCCTTTACAACGATTTATGTCCATTTTATCGGATTATAAGTAGCAAAAGTATCCTTTCTCTAATAAATTTTAAGTATTTCAGCGATAGCTTTAGTATAACTCATTAAAGACTTTCTGAGATGGCTTCCTCCTCAACTATCGCTTTTCTCTTCTGAACTGTCCTTTTGAAATCATAACCACCCGTCTAACGGGTGGTTTGCACCAGGGCTATAAGCCCAAATC
>CAUPXG010000046.1:0-3354 GCA_963515155.1 Streptococcus oralis
CCTCACCCAAGCCCTCCACAACATCCACCACGACACTAAATGAGCCAACTCAGGCCACAAGATCGTACGAGGCGGCTACCGAGGCGATCGTGCGGTCCTTCTCAATGACCTCACGCACGACCTGGGCCTTGAACTCCTCGGAGTATTTCGCTGCTGGCATGGGATCTATCCTATCGACTCACGGGAAGAAAAACTCCCCCTGTCCGAGAAACACCACGCACCCCAACCCACCATTCTCAGCCATCCCAGTGCTCAGGCTACCAGTGCCACCACCCCCGGTTAGAAAGCCTCAACGAACGTAACTGGAGCATGCAAATCCACGACTCGGTTCGCTCATCTCGGTGACTCTACGCCACTCTGTCAGCGAAACTGTTCTGCGCACAATTCCGCAATTGCTGCTAAACCAGTTACGGGGATCAAGATCAACTTTCACCGTCATTTCTCGACCTCTCAAGCTATCAAAGTAGTTGGCATACAATGACGAACCCGACGGAGCAAACTGGACTGCAGCAGCAGAATATGGCTTGCCTGTTAGTTTAATTGTTCCAACCTTCACCCCCGCAGCCAACGAGTACACTGAAACAGTGTTCAAGGAATCAACATAAGCAAGATACTCACCATTGCCAGAAATGTTTACAGCAGAGGATCCTTCCAGGTACGAACGTTGCTCAATTTTTCCATATCTCGTATTAGCAACAACAGTTTTATTCCTTGACGTACTGAAAGTAGAACCATCGTTAGCCAACCAAACATAATGATCATAGTTCTCCACTTTTCCATCATTATAAATAACTTTAAACATGCCAGATCTGTAACCGTTGTCACTATCTTCCGACACCACAACCCCGCGATCAGTCATTTCGACTACGCGACCTTCAAGTGCAGTCTGACTAAACTCTTGTTTGCTATAGTCAAAACTCCAAATATCTGAACCGTTTGAAAACCTTAGGGAACTTCCATCCCACACCCCTTTAATGTGTCCAGCATTGGACATAAGATGCCCGGAACCGGAGTTATTTTCAGTCCAAGACGGTATATCCCAACAACGATCGGAAGCACTACCTTCCGCTCGATAAAGGCAAATCTTCCCACCGTTTATAGCAAAGTAGTCTTCATCGGTTCGCCATGCGAGGAAATCTGCTTCTTTAACTTTACTCTCCGAACCATCCCTAAAATTTAAGACAAAAATGTGACCACCTTTAGAGTTATTCCAATACTGGACTAAATACTTTCCTGACTGAGATGGGGCAATTCGAGATACCGCACAGTCGTCGCACATGGGGCCTGCCGTCGATTCATATTCCCGAACTACTTTAGACGGGTTGTCCATCCTCCAGTATGATACGTTTGAACCGATCGCAGTGACAATCACATGCTTGGCTGGCACAGCCAAGGCAGAAAGTTCATTGCCGACAGGGAGAGAAGTGGAATTCCATCGATTAGATCGGCCATCTTCGATATCATATACAGTAAGTCCATCCGCGTTAATGACGGCAGCCGTCGATCCATCATCTGAGAGCGCTGGCAATGGAGATCTTACATAGTAACGTTTGTCCCAATCAAGTTCCGCATAGGATACAGCAGGTTCTACGTAGTCAGGAGTACTCTGCTGCGACGACACACTGCCCTTTTCGCCGAAGCTATAGCCGCCATTCGGTGAAAGAACAGGAGACTGATCGTCTGGACCGCCAATATAATTGCGCGTACGATACACTTCCTGCTGACCAGAAAGAGAGTACGTACGTATCGATGTGTAGCTTTGGATAACCACCGATTCATCATCAGGTAACGCTACTGAGTCGTTCTCATTGGTGGAAAAGCGACTGTGCAAGTTAACATCTGACCATCGGCAATCTCGCGATTCTCTACGTAGTACTTTTATAACTCCAGATCCTTGAGGCGGTAGCGCAACTGTTTTTCCAGATGGAGACACGGCAGCACCACCATAGCGATCTAACTTACTGACACATTCTTCCTTTCCCGACTTCCAAAGTTTGACTTCAGCTTCATAGTATCCAGGGTAAACGTCACGCCATCCCGTTGCTACAACAACATCTCCGGAACGATTCACAGAAATTCTTCTTACCGCAAAACGTAGTTTTCCAACTTGCGTCAGCGCGTTCGTTCTAGTTTCCCATCGTTCCATCGTTCCGTCTTCATGTCCAACGAATATCAGTGTTGCGTCAGAATTTGCGGCCAGCGACGTAACACTACTCGACGTAAGTCTATTGCCCACCAGATTTTGTGACTCTACAACGGATTTGAATAACGCCGCCCGAGTGACTTCATCTTGATGAAGATCCCACGCTTGCGCGGCATATAACTGAGAATCGGCTACATCGCTATCCGACAACTCGTTAGCTCGAGAAGCGAATGCTCTTGCAGTAGCGACATTCAAGTTCGATAAGGCTTCATTTCGAGCAGATACCGCGAACCAGGAAACTGCCAATGAGGTCGCGAGAAGTATGATGAGTACCGAGAAAGACATCCTCCGAAATCTCACGAGACGATTCTGGCGCTTATTCTCGCGGTCTAGTAGAGCCTCTTTCGAAGTGTTCTGAACCCGCGACGAGATACTAAGGACGGCGTCGAGAAACTCCGGATGACTTTCTAAGGACTCCTGAGACTCACTACACCCTCTCACATCTATCCATAGAGGCTCATCCTTGATCTGATTTAGCACTTCTCTCGGAATATTTGTTGTTGCTTCGGAAAAACTCTCCGCTTCTCGATCCCAAAAGATGAGGCCATCATCCACTATGAGTATAAGTTTTTCAACACCATTGTGTTCAACATACCACTTAAGCTCTTTAGTGACCGGGTCTGATTTAGCGGCGTTCTCAGAGCAAATATACACAAGCCATTCAGACCGCTTGACAATGCGTTCGAGCTCTTTTTCCAACCTCATTGTTGGCCCAAGCGAGCTTCGATCTAAAAATACATTGAGCGCCCGGAAACTGTACCAGTTTCGGCTGAGTTTTTCTAAGCTGTCGTGCAACGTAAATGCGAGCGTTCTGGACGGATCGTGACTGTAGGAAATGAACACGTCATAGTTGCCCACTCGCCGATGCTTCCATCGCATCCACTGAGCTTTAACCATAGAAGTCAATTTGTCGGCAAGGTCTCGCTTCATTGGGAGCTCCTTAGGTGGTCGACGTTCACGCCGTGGCTGTTCTTCTTCGAAATCCAAAGCGGATGTTTCAGTTCGATCGAACTGAATTTTTACGTATTCTACCACGTAGACACGATGGTGGTGGCGGGCCCCCGGGGGGGGGGGGGGGACCCCCCACCTCAGGGTGTGTTTTACAGGCCGCAGGCCCGCCCGGGGGAGTAGTGGCGTGGGGGGGGGGGGGG
>CAUPXG010000047.1:0-3073 GCA_963515155.1 Streptococcus oralis
CAAAGACTCCAGCAGCAATTGGAATCCCAAGGATATTGTAGATAGAGGCCCAGAAGAGATTGAGTAAGATCCTGCGGAAGGTCTTTTGACTCATGTCAAAGGCGCGCACAACGCCAAGTAAATCATTTTGCGTGAGCACGATGCCACCGGACTCGATCGCAATATCCGTTCCAGATCCCATAGCGATCCCCACATCCGCGATCGAGAGAGCTGGAGCATCATTGATCCCATCTCCAACAAAGGCGACCTTGCTAGCTTCTTGCAGTTTTTGGATGGCGCTAGCTTTTTCTTGAGGAAGGACATCAGCAATGACGGTGTCAATTCCCACTTGCTTAGCAATAGCTTGGGCCACCCGTTCATTATCCCCCGTTAACATGACCGTTTTCAAGCCCCGTTCTTTGAGCTTTTTGATCGCTTCTTTTGAGCTGGCCTTCGGAGCATCTTGAATGGCAATCAAGCCAATCACTTGCCCATCCACAGACAAACTGATCACTGTTTTGGCCTGCTCTTGCAACTCTACCATCCGTTTTTCAAGCTCCGGATCCATCGCTGTCCCGTCATGAAGTTTGCCATTTCCCAAGGTCACCAGCTGCTGGTCGATCTGACCTTGGACCCCTTTTCCTTCAATCGCTTGGAAGTTTTCCACAGGGGATAACACCAAACCTTTTTCTTCTGCTTGGGATAACACCGCTTGGGCTAGTGGATGTTCTGAAAAAGTTTCAAGACTAGCAGCCAGTGTCAAGACACGCGCTTTATCTCCTACAACATCGGTTACAAGTGGTTGGCCAATGGTAATAGTCCCTGTCTTATCAAACACAACGGTTTGAATCTTTTGCACTTCTTGAAGAACTGTTCCATTTTTAATCAGAACGCCCATCTTGGCACTACGGCCGGTTCCGACCATCAGGGCTGTTGGGGTTGCTAAACCAAGGGCACAAGGACAGGCAATAATGAGGACAGAGACTGCATAGAGCATGGCCTCTTGAAGCGACGCGCCCAAAAGCACGGACCAAACCCAGAAAGTCGCAATGGCCAAAATCGTCACCACTGGAACAAAGATACCTGAAATCTTATCCGTCAAATCTTGAATAGGAGCACGACTGGATTGGGCCATTTTGACAAAGTCCACAATTTGAGATAGGAGGGTCTCACTACCGACTTTTTCAGCCTTAAAGAGAATGGTCCCATTGCTGTTGATAGTGGAGCCGATAACTGCATCACCAACTGATTTTTCCACAGGCAAGCTTTCACCTGTCACCATCGACTCATCAATGGTCGTACTTCCTTCTACAATCGTCCCATCAACCGCGATCTTTTCCCCAGGACGGACCCGAATCAAGTCATCAATTTGGATATCTTCTGCCGCAACCTCGACATAGTTCCCATCACGGAGAACTTGAGCCGTTTTTGCCTGCAAATCCAACAACTTTTCCACAGCCTCGGAGGCATTGTTACGCATCCGTTCTTCAAAGATTTGCCCTAAGAGGACAAAGAAGATGATAAAACCCGCAGCCTCAAAGTATACTGGCTGACCAGTAAAAAGGGCAAATACACTATAGACATAGGCTACCAGGGTTCCAAGAGCTACCAAGGTATCCATATTGGAATGATGCTTCTTAAATGAGGCCCAGGCACTCTTAATAAAAGGAACTCCTGCTACCAACATGATCGGCGTTGTCGCTAGAAAAGTCCCCCAGCGACTGACTGGATGGGATACAAATCCTGCCATCATCCCGATCATCAAGATCAATAAGGGAAGAGTAAAGATACTAGTAATCCAAAAGCGACCCCGTAAACTTAAGACACGACGGCGTTTTTCCACAACCGTGTAGGAACCCTTTTGCATCTTCATTCCACATGAAAACTCGAAGTCCCCTGTTTCTGTCGGAGTAAAGGATATCACCTTATCCACACCGACTTCCAAAGGCTCTAAAATCCCCTGATCTTCAAACAAAATTTCCTTGTAACAGCCGGAAGGATTGACCCGATGGAAGGTGATTTCAGCAGGGATCCCTTTTTGAAGTTGAAATTCCTTTGGACTATAGCCTTTTTCTGCTGTAATACGGATCTTTTGCACTCCGTTTTCCACAACTGCTTTTTGTTTTTCTACCATACCTACTCCTTTATTCCACAATCATGTGACCATGCATCATGTTCATTCCACATGAATACCCATATTCGCCCGCTTTTTCTGGCGTAATTTCAATGACATGTTTTTCACCTAAAGGCAAATCTTCATGAACGCCAAAATCTGGAAAGATCACTTGAGCCAGACATGAAGATGGATCCTTGCGATTAAAGATGATCCGGGCTGGAACATTCTTTTTCAGGACAATGGTTTCAGGCGAATAGCCCCCCATGACTTCGACTTCAATTTCTTGATAACCTGATTTCTGACGAGCGTGGTCGCTTACCTTTTCATGCTCTGCAAAGAACCACCAAGCAATAAAAGCAACCACAAGTAAACAAACAATACTAATCAACAATCCAAACATGGAATTTCCTTCTTTCTATTACATACAATTGCAAGGGACTGTTTCGACAGCCTCTGCTTTCTTTTCTTCCAGGACCTGCTGCAGCTGATTAAGATCTGCAAGCGTAAAGTCACTCGCCTGAATCAAGTTTTCAAGCACCTGGACAATCCTTTTGGAGCAAACCTTGTCTTTCACATCCTCAACGACCAAGTCTAAACTCTGGTCCTGCTTCAACAAAGCCGAGTAAACAAAGGCTTTGCCTGATTTTTCTCTAGTCAAACATCCTTTCTCCATCAAGCGGGTCAAGAGAGTCTTGACCGTCGACTTCGACCAGTCAAAGCGCTCGGACAAGACGGCGATCAAATCCGTGCTGGTCTGCTTGCCTTCCATCCAGATAATCTTCATGATGCGCCATTCCGCATTGGAAATTTGCATGACCTCTCCTTTCTAAATCTACATTTGTAAATCTTATAATCCTATTTTACCTCTAAGATTTACATTTGTCAACCAAAAGTTTTTAAAAAAAATCTTCCTTTGAAGATTTGTCTGGTTGGGCTTTTTTCGCTCCCTATTTTTATCTCTATAACGTCTCCTGCAAA
>CAUPXG010000048.1:0-3071 GCA_963515155.1 Streptococcus oralis
ATAAACAGAAATAAAATAGAAAAATTTTAGAAAAATTAATATATTTTTAAAAAAATTTCAAAAAAAGACTTGACAAAAATTGCAAACGGTTGCATAATAGGATTGTAAATAAAAATTCCGGGAGGAAATAGGAATGAAAACATGGAAAAAAGTAGTATTGGGCAGTGTCAGCTTGCTGGCTGCAGGAACACTGTTAGCAGCTTGTAGCTCGAATAGTAGCAAGGAGAGCTCTTCTTCTAAAGCCGATAGCAAGACCTTGAAACTTTGGGTGCCAACTGGTTCTAAAGATTCTTACTCTGATACAGTTAGCAAGTTCGAGAAAGAATCAGGCTACAAGGTTGACGTAGTCGAAATGGAAGATCCAAACGCTCAGGAAAATCTGACAAAAGATGCTAGTACTGCTGCCGATGTTTTCTCTCTGCCACACGACCAACTTGGTAAATTAGTTGAAGCTGGAGCTATTCAAGAAGTTCCTTCTAAAATGGCAGAAGAAGTCAAGAAAAACGATACTGAACAAGCAGCAATTGGTGCTCAATACAAAGGCAAAACTTATGCTTTCCCATACGGTATCGAATCACAAGTAACCTACTATAACAAATCAAAACTTTCCGCTGATGATGTTAAGTCTTATGAAACCATCACTTCTAAAGCTAAATTTGGTGGAAACTTGAAAGAGGCTAATGGATACATCACTGCTCCACTCTTCCTTTCTGTTGGCGACACTCTCTTTGGTAAAGATGGTGAGCAAGTAGACGGAACAAACTGGGGTAACGAAGCCGGTGTGAACGTTCTGAAGTTCATCGCAGCTCAAAAGAATAACAGCGGTTTTGTAAACGTAGATGCTTCTAACCTTCTTGCTAAATTTGAAGATGGTTCAGTTGACGCTTTCCAATCAGGTCCATGGGACTACGCAGCTGCTGAAAAAGCTGTCGGTAAAGACAACCTTGGTATCTCTGTTTACCCAACTGTTAACATCGGTGGACAAGACGTTCAACAAAAAGCCTTCCTCGGTGTAAAACTTTACGCAGTTAACCAAACACCTTCAAACGGTGACGGAGAACGTATCGCAGCAAGCTACAAACTGGCTCAAGCACTTACTAGCAAAGAAAGCCAAGAAAACCAATTCAAGTTTGAAGGACGTCACATCATCCCAGCTAACAAAGAAGTACAAGAGTCTGACGATGTTAAGAAAGATGCCTTGGCACAAGCTGTTATTACAATGGGTTCTTCTGATACCTACACAACAGTTATGCCTAAACTTAGCCAAATGTCTGTCTTCTGGACTGAAAGTGCTGCAATCCTCAGCGATGCTTACAATGGTAAATTTGGTGAAGATCAATACCTCGCAAAATTACAACAGTTTGATAAAGATTTAGCAGCAGCTAAATAATCCTCAAACGAATAAAAATAAGCATTGAAGTGAGGAGGGCAGCCTCCTCACTTCTTTCTTTGTAAATATAAGGAGAATACTATGACTCAGTCATCCTATGACAATGCATCCATGGTTCAGGTCTTTAAAGAGGGAACCTGGGATGTCAAACTCTCTTTTCTGGTAATGGGACTGAGCAACCTTGTAAACAAACAATTTATCAAGGGGCTGCTCTTCCTCTTCTCAGAAATTGCTTTCCTGATTGCTCTTGCAGTCCAAATCATACCAGCTATTGGCGGCATGATTACATTGGGGACTCAAGAGCAGGGAGAGGCTATCAAAAAAGTTAACGGTTTGGAAATCACCGTTCAAGTAGCGGGTGACAACTCTATGCTGATGCTGATTTTTGGACTTGCTTCTCTTATCTTCTGTGCAGTCTTCGCCTACATCTACTGGTGTAACCTGAAAAGTGCTCGTCACTTAATGGCTCTCAAGCAGTCCGGTCAGAAGATTCCTAACTTCGTTGAGGACTTCAAAACCCTTGCTGACGGCCGCTTTCACATGGGCCTAATGAGCATCCCTCTTATCGGAGTACTGCTCTTTACCATCTTGCCTCTGATCTATATGATCTGTTTGGCCTTTACTAACTTTGACCATAAGCATCCAGCTCCTAAGTCACTTTTTGACTGGGTTGGCTTCTCTAGCTTTGGTGATGTTTTCTCAGGTCGCATGGCTAGCACCTTCTTCCCACTTTTAGGCTGGACCTTGATTTGGGCAGTTGCTGCGACAGCTACTACTTTCTTCTTCGGTATCGTTTTGGCTCTCTTGCTCAATACCAAAGGTCTAAAGTACAAGAAAGTTTGGCGCACACTCTTCGTTATTACTATCGCAGTTCCACAATTCGTATCCCTGCTCTTGATGCGTAATTTCCTGAATGACAATGGACCTTTGAACGGATTATTGCAAAGCCTCCATCTCATTCAGCATCCAATTCCATTCTTGAGTGATCCTGTTTGGGCTAAGTTCTCAATCATACTAGTTAATATGTGGATTGGTATTCCATTTACCATGCTGGTGGCAACCGGGATTATCATGAACCTCCCTAGTGAGCAAATCGAAGCAGCTGAGATTGATGGAGCTAGCAAGCTTCAAATCTTCAAGAGCATTACTTTCCCTCAAATTCTCTTGATTATGGCGCCATCACTTATCCAGCAGTTTATCGGGAACATCAACAACTTCAACGTTATCTACTTCCTGACAGGCGGTGGACCTACTAACTCTTCCTACTATCAGGCAGGCTCAACTGACCTCTTGGTTACCTGGCTCTATAAACTGACCGTTTCAGCCAAGGACTACAATCTGGCATCTGTTATCGGTATCCTGATCTTTGCAATCTCTGCAGCCTTCAGTCTCTTAGCCTATACTAGATCCGCATCATTCAAGGAAGGAACTGCTAAATAATGAAAAATAGAAAAAAACTCAGTTTATTAGGGATTTATGTCTTACTGGCTGTTCTAGCATTTATCTGGCTTACACCGATTATCTGGATTTTTCTGACCAGTTTCCGTGGTGAAGGCTCGAATGCAGTCCCTTACTTCTTCCCTAAGACTTATACTCTTGACAACTATATCAGACTGTTTAATAACAACACATATCCTTTTGTTCAGTGGTTTATGAATACCCTGATTGTTGCGACAGCGAC
>CAUPXG010000049.1:0-2877 GCA_963515155.1 Streptococcus oralis
TTCTTGTATATTCTTCTTCAATTCATTCGTAATCAAAAATGAATGATTATTTTTGATATTAAAATATACACTACCATCTTCAGTATAATACCTTAAGATATATCGTGATAACTTTCATATTACCATCTCTTTATCTTTGCTTTATTTTAAATACATTGTATAACTATTAAAATAATAATTCAAGAAAAATCAGAATATTAGAAAAGTTCTACATTTTAATAATTTTTAATCGAGTACAAACTAATTTCAAATTCCCTTATCTACTACTATACATGCCGTACTATCACATTTCTGTTCGTAGAGACACAATCTCTCTATTCCTTCCTCTAAGGTTAACTTCAAATGACTACGCATCCTATTTCATACGATAAAAATCAATCACTAGACCAGCAGGGCCTTTAACTAGCAGCGATTCCGTACCCCAATCAGTTACAGCTGGGCCGTGTAAAATCTCAGCACCAAGCTCTTTCAACCGCTGGTAATTCTGGTCTACATCCTCAATCTCGATATGAAGAATGATTCCTGTCTGGAAATTTTCCAAAGGAATCAAATGATTTTGGGACAACATGAGGCAATGACTGCCAATCGTGAACTGAGCAAAACTGTCGTCAACATAGTCTGCCTTTTTATCCAAAATACGCTCCAAGTCAGCACAGACTTGGGGAACATCTGAAACGATAATATCTAATTGATTTAAATTCATTTACTATCCTCCATAAAAAGACCGGATTGCTCCGATCTTTTCAAGTTCCGCTCTAAGAAAATCAAGTTATAAACAAGACATCGAACCGCAGGCAGTACTGCTGTACGGCAAGGTTAAGATGACACAGTTTACATTTGATTTTCGACGAGAGGAATTATTTAATTGCACGTGATTGCAATCCTTCTTCTTCCAAGAAGAGGCGGAATGGTACGAGTTCTTCTGCTTCGTATTTTTCCTTGAAGGCTTTGATTGCTTCTTCTGAGTGAAGTTTTGGATCGAGTTCAAGTACTTCTACTGGAAGCGGACGGTGTTGCGTGATGCGGGCATCGATGACAACAGTCTTACCTTCTTTGTTTAGTTTCACAGCTTCTGCAACGACTGCGTCAATGTCTTCGATGCGGTCTACTGTAAATCCAACAGCTCCTTGAGCTTCAGCGATTTTCGCGTAGTCAGCGTTAGTGAAGTCTACACCAAACAAGTGTTTGTTTGTATCTTCGTATTTGTTCTTGATGAAGCCGTACTCAGCATTTGAGAAGACAAGGTTGATAACTGGAAGGTCGTATTGAACGTTTGTGATAACGTCTGGGTAGCACATGTTGAATGCACCGTCACCCATGATGTTCCATACTTGGCGATCTGGATTGTCTTTCTTAGCAGCGATACCACCAGGAAGGGCAATACCCATTGTCGCAAAGAGTGGAGATGTACGCCACATGTTCTTAGGTGTCATGTGAAGGTGACGAGTAGATGTTTGAGTAGTGTCACCTACGTCGATTGAGTAGATAGCGTCTTGATCAGCATGTTTGTTGATTGCATTGTAAACTTGGTACAATTGCAATTCACCCTCAGTTTTACCTTCGAGTTTGTTCATGTAATCACGCCAGTTTTGGTTGTTCTTAACGTTTGCACGCCACCATGGAGTAGATTCTACTGGGTTTACTTTGTCAAGGATAGCTTTAGCTGCTTGACCTGCATCACCAAGGATTGAAGCGTCAAGGGCATGACGTTTACCAAGTTTGTAAGGGTCGATATCCACTTGGATGAATTTTTCAGTGTTCTTGAAGGCTTCGTAAACTTCAGCAAATGGGAAGTTTGAACCAAGGAAAAGAACTGTGTCTGCTTCGAAGACCACTTCGTTGGCTGGTTTCCAACCAACACGGTAAGCAGAACCTGTCAAACCTTCATAGTTCCACTCAAAAGCTTCAAAGTTTTTACCAGTTGTGATGATTGGTGCTTTGATTTTACGTGACAATTCAGTAATCACTTCACCAGCTTTAACACCACCGTAACCAGCATAGATAACTGGACGTTCAGCATTGTTCAAGATTTCAACAGCTTTGTCGATTTCAACTTCGTTCAAGGCAGGAGCGATGAATGAACGTTCGTATGAACCTGAACCGTAGTATGAGTTTTCGTCGATTTCTTGGAAACCGAAGTTTACTGGGATTTCAACAACAGCTGGACCTTTTTTAGAAACTGCAGCACGGCAAGCTTCGTCGATTACTTTTGGCAATTGCTCAGCGTAAGCGACACGTTTGTTGTAGACAGCGATACCGTTGTACATTGGGTTTTGGTTCAATTCTTGGAAGGCATCCATGTTGAGTTCGTTAACTGGACGTGATCCAAGGATAGCAAGGAATGGAGTGTTATCCATAGCTGCATCGTAAACACCGTTAATCAAGTGAGTCGCACCTGGACCACCTGAACCTACTGCAACCCCGATTGAGCCGCCGAATTTAGCTTGCATGACCGCAGCAAGAGCACCTGTTTCTTCGTGGCGAACTTGCAAGAAGCGGATATCTTTGTCTTCAGCCAAAGCATCCATGAGTGAGCTGAGTGTTCCTGATGGGATACCGTAGATGGTGTCTACGCCCCATGTCTTCAATACGTTGAGCATTGCTGCCGATGCAGTAATTTTTCCTTGAGTCATAATAATAACTCCCCTTCAATAAAATAAATTTTCAGTTATTGAAAACATTTCCATTTGTGAATGAAAACGCTTCAAGAAACTTTACTCTACCAATTTATCATGTTTTTTCGCTCTTGTATAAGAATATGCTCAGAGATGCTCAATCCCTATTACATGACAGATGTTCTTTTTGAGAAAATTTCACAAACTTATAGTAGAATAGGATATTTTATTATAATTTGCATGCACCTCTAAGACTTGTAGC
>CAUPXG010000050.1:0-2847 GCA_963515155.1 Streptococcus oralis
ACATCTGTTCTATATTTTACCATAAAGCGATTGCAATAGCTATCCTTGAAGAGACTAAATCTCAGAAAAATTAAAAAACCAGCCTCCTAAAGGCTGGCGGATAACTCTCTCTGAATAAGAGGACTAATTTTTCGTTCCATATAACAGTCGATCAACCATGTCATCATCATAGTTCAAGACTTTTTTCAAAGCCATCTTAAAGCGCTGATCACTGAGAATCTGACCTCCAGGACTCTGGTCAATCGTCGCATAATTCCCCTCCCCATCCTGAGTAAAGGCTACAGTGAGCTCTTGGTCAGGGTCTTCACAAACATCTCTCCGAGGATCTTTTGAACTGGTAGACGGTCGAAAGTCCATTCTTTGCAGACGAAACGACAGTTCTTTATGAAAAGCCGCAATGTCCTCCTGACGATTGGCCACTGGCTCATGTTTGTCCAACCAAGTCAAAACATCTTCTTTTGTAATATATATCATCTTCCCCTCCTAAACCAAATCAAAGTTCGCCCTGTAAATGACCGTATCATAGCTTGGGCTAGCTGCTGACAGAGCTGCTTGAATGATATGGAGCACCCGCTGCTGTTGACCTTCGAAAGCCAAAGGCAGGAGCATATTGGAGACATTTTTGACAATCACTCCCTTAGTGAATTCCCCATCTTCATAAGAAAAATCCTGCTGATGAAAAATGGTCTTAGTCTTAAACTCAATCACCTGTCCTTGCAAGATTAGCTTATAAGTCTTCTTCCAGTTGGTTCTGCCACCAAAGCGATAAAGGACCAGATAAATCCCCAAATCATGATCTGCAACCCAATCGCCCGTCTCAAAGACTAGCTCATCATCAATCCCAGCCTTCTTTAAAAGCTCAATCCCTTCTTCAGAAATCATCTCGTGCACGAACTTCCAACTTCCTTCCTGGGGAAGAGTCGCTGTTCCCTCAGTCTCCTTCTGAGGGCTACTACTGACTGCTTTATGATGAACTCTTTTAGGGGTAAATTCTTCCTCCCAAGTCATATCTTCTTCTATGTCACTGACGGCCCGCCTAGTCGGTAAAAAATCCAGACACTTTTCTAATAATCCCATATCCTATCTCCTCTTTATCTGTACTCCACGTGGTTTACTTCCCTTATCTTTGTATCATAATAAGGGTTAATCTGCGACAGGGCATGTTGAATCACTGTTACGATTTTGTCCTCTCGTCCTTTTAAAACCTTGGGAATCACAAGCTGGGAGATTGTTTCTGTCGATAGACCTTTTACACTTTGATCTTCCTCATTGCGAACTGGATATCTATCGGCCCGTTCTTCTTCTAGGCGAAATTCAAGCAAGTGCCCACCTAGAATCATTGCTAAGACTTGATATTTCCCTTCACCAATACGAAATTGCTTGACGCAGAGAAAAATTCCTCTCTTCTCATCCTCTAGTAAAAATGGCAGAGCCAGTTCTTTTTCTTCAATAGAAAAATCCTCGAGAAGCTTCTTCTCTCTTTCCCTTATTTCCTTTCTGATAAAACCCATTTTATCTCCTTTTGTACAAAATAATCTTCATCCCTATTATTACTTAAGTAAAAAGACCATGAGGAACACACTGCAAGTCAATAGAATGCAGGGCTAGACCAAATGGACTTCTTTTATTATACACCGAAACACCGTCGTCTTCAACTAAATACTCCTCAAATTTTTAAGTCGTGTGGTGATTTCTATCAGAAAGTTACTTCTACTAACTTAATCTAGCATTGATAGCTGCTATTTAATCAATAGGCGGATTATCCTTTACCTCTTCTTCCGTCTTCCAGTAAGTCATGCTGCTTTTCTTAGTATCCACCTCCATCTTTTTATTAAGTCTAATATCGACTTTATAATAGGCGCGTTTAATTAAAAACTTTTGACTGTTCTCTGCAGAACCCCAAGTTCTACAAACCATCAAAAAACTTGCAGAGCCCTGTCCGGATATCTCTTCTTTAGTGTAAGAACCAGGAGCAGTTGGGCGTTATAAGATTCTCATATTTAAATTCATTTCTGGCTGATAATCGTTCAAATACCAGTCTATTCGGGCAGAGTCATTCTCATAATATTGGATACGGTAGCGATGACCTTTGGCTTGCAGACTATAGCCATTGGATTCGGAAATAGTGGTCCACCCTTGCTCTGAATCAAAGAAAACATAAGCTCCTAGCAAGACTAGGCCGCCTAGCAAGAATAAGAAAATCAAACGACGTTTCATATTGTTCTCCTTCCACTATTGTTTAAATCCTTCATCAACTGAATTCTAAGCGAATCCAATTCACATTTATCCCATGCTAAAGCTTACTAATTTTGACTAGAGTGACAAACGCTTCCATATCTTTCTATATTATTTTACCATTTTGTTTAACTCATTACTAGTACAGTCAAAAATAAATTGAAAAGGACGAACTCTGAGTCCGGCCTTCTCTATTGTTTATAAATCTTCGAAAGTAGTGTAAGATTGAGAGATCTATTTGCTCTCCATAAATTGCTTCAGGCGCTGAACGGCTTCTTTGAGTGTTTCCAGATCTGTCGCATAGCTAAGACGAACATTTTCTGGAGCACCAAACCCTGCTCCGGTCACCAGAGCTACACCAACTTCTTCTAAAATTGCTGTCGTAAATTCGGTCACATCTGTATAACCTTTCATTTCCATGGCTTTCTTGACATTTGGAAAGAGATAGAAGGCCCCTTGTGGCTTAACCACTTCAAAACCTGGCACTTGAGCCAAGAGAGGATAGATGGTATTGAGACGCTCTTCAAAGGCCTGACGCATAGTCTCGACCGTTTCCTGGCTGCCAGTCAGAGCTTCGATAGCTGCATATTGAGCCGCTGCTGTCGGGTTAGA
>CAUPXG010000051.1:0-2755 GCA_963515155.1 Streptococcus oralis
CAAATTATAATAAAATATCCTATTCTACTATAGTTTGTGAAATTTTCTCAAAAAAAGAGCATCTGTTATGTAATAGGGATTGAGCATCTATGAGCATATTCTTATACAAGTGAGAAAAAACATGGTAAATTGATATAGTAAAGTTTCTTGAAGCGTTTTCATTCACAAGTGAAAATGTTTTCAATAACTGAAAATTTAATTTATTGAAGGAGAGTTATTCTTATGACTCAAGGGAAAATTACTGCATCTGCAGCAATGCTCAACGTATTGAAAACATGGGGCGTAGACACCATCTACGGTATCCCATCAGGAACACTCAGCTCACTCATGGATGCTTTGGCTGAAGACAAAGATATCCGCTTCTTGCAAGTTCGCCACGAAGAAACAGGTGCTCTTGCTGCGGTCATGCAAGCTAAATTCGGCGGCTCAATCGGGGTTGCAGTAGGTTCAGGTGGTCCAGGTGCGACTCACTTGATTAACGGTGTTTACGATGCAGCTATGGATAACACTCCATTCCTTGCTATCCTTGGATCACGTCCAGTTAACGAACTCAACATGGATGCCTTCCAAGAATTGAACCAAAACCCAATGTACAACGGTATCGCTGTCTACAACAAACGTGTCGCTTACGCTGAGCAATTGCCAAAAGTAATCGACGAAGCTTGCCGTGCTGCAGTTTCTAAAAAAGGTCCAGCTGTTGTTGAAATCCCAGTAAACTTCGGTTTCCAAGAAATCGACGAAAACTCATACTACGGTTCAGGTTCATACGAACGTTCATTCATCGCTCCTGCCTTGAACGAAGTTGAAATCGACAAAGCTGTTGAAATCTTGAACAATGCTGAACGTCCAGTTATCTATGCTGGTTACGGTGGTGTTAAAGCTGGTGAAGTGATTACTGAATTGTCACGTAAAATCAAAGCACCAATCATCACAACTGGTAAAAACTTTGAAGCTTTTGAGTGGAACTATGAAGGTTTGACAGGTTCTGCTTACCGTGTTGGTTGGAAACCAGCCAACGAAGTGGTCTTCGAAGCAGACACAGTTCTTTTCCTTGGTTCAAACTTCCCATTTGCTGAAGTTTACGAAGCCTTCAAGAACACTGAAAAATTCATCCAAGTGGATATCGACCCTTACAAACTTGGTAAACGTCATGCCCTTGACGCTTCAATCCTTGGTGATGCAGGTCAAGCAGCTAAAGCTATCCTTGACAAAGTAAACCCAGTAGAATCTACTCCATGGTGGCGTGCAAACGTTAAGAACAACCAAAACTGGCGTGATTACATGAACAAACTCGAAGGTAAAACTGAGGGTGAATTGCAATTGTACCAAGTTTACAATGCAATCAACAAACATGCTGATCAAGACGCTATCTACTCAATCGACGTAGGTGACACTACTCAAACATCTACTCGTCACCTTCACATGACACCTAAGAACATGTGGCGTACATCTCCACTCTTTGCGACAATGGGTATTGCCCTTCCTGGTGGTATCGCTGCTAAGAAAGACAATCCAGATCGCCAAGTATGGAACATCATGGGTGACGGTGCATTCAACATGTGCTACCCAGACGTTATCACAAACGTTCAATACGACCTTCCAGTTATCAACGTTGTCTTCTCAAATGGTAAATATGCCTTCATCAAGGACAAATACGAAGACACAAACAAACACTTGTTTGGTTGTGACTTCCCTAACGCGGACTACGCGAAAATCGCTGAAGCACAAGGAGCTGTTGGATTTACAGTTGACCGTATCGAAGATATCGATGCAGTTGTTGCAGAAGCTGTTAAATTGAACAAAGAAGGTAAAACTGTTGTTATCGATGCTCGCATCACGCAACACCGTCCACTTCCAGTAGAAGTACTTGAGTTGGATCCAAAACAACACTCAGAAGAAGCAATCAAAGCCTTCAAGGAAAAATACGAAGCAGAAGAACTCGTACCATTCCGCCTCTTCTTGGAAGAAGAAGGATTGCAATCACGCGCAATCAAATAATTCTTCTCGTCGAAAATCAAATGTAAACTTTGTAGATTTTATTCTTTGATTTTCTTAGAGCGGAAGTTAAAAAGATCGGAGCAATCCGGTCTTTTTCTGGAGGATAGTAAATGAATTTAAATCAATTAGATATTATCGTTTCAGATGTTCCCCAAGTCTGTGCTGACTTGGAGCGTATTTTGGATAAAAAGGCAGACTATGTTGACGACAGTTTTGCTCAGTTCACGATTGGCAGTCACTGCCTCATGTTGTCCCAAAATCATTTGGTTCCTTTGGAAAATTTTCAGTCAGGGATCATTCTCCACGTCGAGGTTGAGGATGTAGACCAGAACTACAAACGGTTGAAAGAGTTTGGTGCCGAGATTTTACACGGTCCAGCTATAACTGATTGGGGAACAGAATCCCTGCTAGTTAAAGGCCCTGCTGGTCTAGTGATTGATTTTTATCGTATGAAATAGGATGCGTAGTCATTTGAAGTTAACCTTAGAGGAAGGAATAGAGAGATTGTGTCTCTACGAACAGAAATGTGATAGTACGGCATGTATAGTAGTAGATAAGGGAATTTGAAATTAGTTTGTACTCGATTAAAAATTATTAAAATGTAGAAGTTTTCTAATATTCTGATTTTTCTTGAGTTATTATTTTAATAGTTGTATAATGTATTTAAAATAAAGCAAAGATAAAGAGGTGGTAATATGAAAGTTATCACGATATGTCTTAAGGTATGATACTGAAGATGGTAGTGTATATTTTAATA